>JBGUKB010000161.1:0-10384 GCA_045114235.1 Victivallales bacterium | reverse complement strand
CGGAACTTGTCGTCGTCCGCGATGACCACGACACGCACTTCCTTGCCGGTACCGCGCGGGAGCGCGACGGCTCCGCGGACGGTCTGGTCGGTCTGCTTCGGGTCGACGCCGAGCTTGAAAGCGATTTCGACCGTCTGGTCGAACTTCACGCTCGGGAGTTCCTTGAGCAGCGCGGCCGCCTCGGCCAGCGAGTAGCGTTTGAGCTTGTCGAAACGCTCCAGCTGTGCTCTGTAAAGTTTGCTTCTTTTAGGCATCTACCACCTCGATACCCATACTGCGGGCAGTACCCTCGATGACGCGCATCGCGGCTTCCTCGCTTCGGGCGTTGATGTCTTTCTTTTTCATTTCCACGATCTGCTTGATCTGCGCGCGGGTGATCTTTCCGGCCGATTCGCGGCCGGGGTTGTGGGACCCGCTCGGGATGTTCGCCAGCTTCTTGATGAGCTCAGCAGCCGGCGGAGACTTCGTGACAAATGTGAAAGAACGATCCTGGTAGACGGTGATCACGACCGGAATGATCATCCCGGCCTGTGACTGAGTCGCAGCGTTAAACTGCTTGCAGAAGCCCATGATGTTCACGCCGGCCTGGCCGAGCGCGGGGCCTACCGGGGGCGACGGTTTCGCATCGCCGGCCGGGATCTGCAAACGGATTTCCGCAGTTACCTTTTTCGCCATTTCTGTCTCCACACCGCAAGCTGGTACGAACCGGCAGGAATTCTTCCACCTTGCGGACTACGATATGTTTAGTATGTTTGTTCGATTCGTGCGTCAATCTTCGCACGGACCGACCTGCCCAAACTCCAATTCAACAGGAGTATCCCGCTCAAAGATCGAAATCATCAGTTTGAGTTTCGCATGTTCGGGATCGACCTCTATGATCTTGCCGTCGGAACCGTTGAACACGCAGTCGCGGTCCTCGACTCTGACGCGCGTGCCGACCACCAGCCACGAGGGCGGAGGCGGAAGCGTCGCGCCGTCCTTCAGCGTATCGACCGTGTGAAGGAGGTCCTTCACCTCGTCGTCCGTGATCGGCATCGGGTGTTCGGGATCGCCGACGAAACGGGTCACGCCGGCGATGCCGCGCACGAAATACCACACGACCTCGTTGATCTCGCCGTCTTCCTTGTAGAGGTCCATCCGCACGTAGACGTAGTTCGGATGGATCTTGCTGGTGACGGTACGCTGGGTTTTCGGGTCAATGAATTTGCGGACGGGGATGATCACTTCATACACGGGAACCGCGCCGGGCTCCTGGAGAAGCTTGCCTTCAATCGCTTCCTTGACCTTGTTTTCGCGGCCGGTACCGGTCTGAAGAACGTACCACTGGCCTTTGCTGCGGTCAACAGGTTCGAGCTGTTTTTCTTCGTCTGTCTTCATGGGATTCACCGGCCCCGATTAGAAAGAGATTAAATAGTTGATGACGTGATAGAGGATCTGGTCGACTCCGGCGATGTACGCGGAGGACACAGCCATGACAACGAGGACAAGCACCGTGGACTCCAGGAGCTGTTCCCGGGTCGGCCAGGTGCACTTTCTCATCTCATCCATGGTCCGTTCGATGAAAGACCGTATTTTTCCGAAAAAACTGAGGTTGTTGTCCATAGCTTGCTACTGTTTTCGCGGCTTTTGCGCCGCCCGGGCCCCATCCGAAACCCGTTACTCGAATCCTCTGTCTGAAAATGAAATGGCAGGAGCGGAGAGTCTCGAACTCACGACCTGCGGTTTTGGAGACCGCTGCTCTACCAACTGAGCTACACTCCTGCGTAACGAACTGAATAGCCGGAACGCCCGGACTTCACGCGGCGCACCCGCGAAGGCGCGCCTGCGAGGTCAGCGGCATTCCTTGTGAATGGTGTGCTTCCGTTCAAACTTGCAGAACTTCTTGATCTCGAAACGGCCGGGAGTATTCTTCTTCTCCTTGGTCGTCGTATAGTTCCGGCGTTTGCACTCGGTGCATTCAAGAATGATGATTTCGCGCATGGCGGTATCTGCTTTCTTCGTCCGCTGTTGATTGATTCACGCCGCCGGCCCTCCATTCGAGGCGAACCGGCGGCAGAGAAAATCCGCAGCGGGACGGAGTTGATGTTACTCGGTGATCGTGTCGACGGTACCGGAGGCAACGGTGCGGCCGCCTTCGCGGATGGCGAAGCGCTGCTTTTCTTCCATGGCGATCGGGGCGATCAGCTCGACGGAGATGGTGACGTTGTCGCCGGGCATGACCATTTCGGTGCCTTCGGGAAGGGTGATGACGCCGGTCACGTCGGTCGTGCGGAAGTAGAACTGCGGACGATAGCCGTTCATGAACGGGGTCTTGCGGCCGCCTTCCTTATCGGAGAGGACGTAGATCGTGGCGGTGAACTTCGTGTGCGGGGTGATGGAACCCGGCTTCGCGAGGACCTGGCCGCGCTGGACTTCTTCCTTCTTGGTGCCGCGGAGGAGGCAGCCGATGTTGTCGCCGGCCTGGCCCTGATCGAGGCTCTTGCGGAACATTTCGACGCCGGTGACGACGGTCTTGGCGGTCTCGTGGATACCGACGATTTCGACAGGATCGTTGACCTTGACGATACCGCGTTCGACACGGCCGGTGACGACGGTGCCGCGGCCTTCAATGCTGAACACGTCTTCGATCGGCATGAGGAAGGGCTTGTCGATGTCGCGGACGGGATCCGGAATCCAGGTGTCGATGGCGTCCATGAGCTCCTGGATGCAGGCGCAGGCGGGATCGTCGGGGCTGGTGGCCTTCAGGGCCGGGAAAGCGGCGCCCTTCACGATCGGGGTGTTGTCGCCGTCGAAACCGTACTTGGAGAGGAGCTCGCGGACTTCCATTTCGATGAGTTCGACGAGTTCGGGATCGGCGAGGTCCATCTTGTTGAGGAAAACGACGATGCGGGGCACGCCGACCTGCTTGGCGAGGAGGACGTGTTCCTTGGTCTGGGGCATGACGCCGTCGGCGCCGTCGATCACGAGGATCGCGCCGTCCATCTGGGCAGCGCCGGTGATCATGTTCTTGACGTAGTCGGCGTGACCGGGGCAGTCGACGTGCGCATAGTGGCGGTTGTCGCTCTGATATTCGACGTGGGAGGTGGCGATCGTCAGGATCTTGGTGGCGTCGCGGCGGCCCTGGGATTCGGAAGCCTTGGCAACCTGGTCGTAGGGGATGTAGTCTGCGAGACCCTTCATGTTCTGGACATGCGTGATCGCAGCGGTAAGAGTGGTTTTGCCGTGGTCGACGTGACCGATGGTACCGACGTTGACGTGCGGTTTGGTTCTTGCAAACGTTTCCTTTGCCATTTTTGATCTCCTTAGGAGTTTTTCGGCGGTCTGCGCCGAAGTTTTGTTTTTATGTTAAAAGGTGTTGTATGATTCGGGAAAGTGGAGCCTACGCCCGGAATCGAACCGGGGACCTCATCCTTACCAAGGATGCGCTCTACCAGCTGAGCTACGTAGGCATCACCAGATTGCACTCAAAACTGAAGCGAAGCACCCGGTTTCAAAGCGCAATAGAAAGATAATATATCACGGATTCCGGGAAATGCAAGCACTTTTTCGCGTTTTTTTCGTGTTTTTTCCGTTTTTTCAGGTGTGCGGACAGAAAAAACAGGAGATGCCATGACGGTTCCGCCTTTCGGCCTTCAACTCAAATCGGGCTCATTTCCGTTCAAGGCCTCGCGTTTGTCCGGCGCCGGGCGCGCATAACCTCCGCCGGACGTCTTCCGGCGGACGGCAATCCCGCGGAAGGGGACGGAACCGGACAAACGGGAAATCTTGAAAAAAGAAAATCCCGGGTCCGACGAGGGGCCCGGGATAAAAGCACGAAATTGAACTCAGTTCAATTATTTGTACTTGATGGCCGTGCCGGTCAGTTTGACCTTGACGGTGTTGATGCCGCAGATGCAGTTCTGGTCGTAGTCGACACGGATGTCGATCAGATCATCGGCGGAGAGACCTTCGAGGGCCTTGCCCTTGAGGGTGTCGAAGGAGGCATCGCCCATGTTGACGCAGGTGAAGAAGCTGGTGATGGTGGCTTCAGCGGTGACGCCGTGCTTGACGACGGTGTAGGAGCTGGTGACATCGCCGATGTAGCTGTTCAGCTTGATGGTGGAGAAGAAGTTCGGGCCCATGCCGATGAGGGCGGGCATGCCGTTGTTGGTGGTGACGCCAGCGCAGCTGGTGACGATAGCGGCGGCGACGACGGCGCCAAGACCAAGAATCATCTTTTTCATTTGAGAAAAGACCTTTCTTATTGGGGTTTGAAGAGATGGTTACCCGGACCCGAGTGGTCCAAGTTTTTTGTCTGGTAGAAAATAATATAACGCCCTTTTGTAACGTTGTCAAACACTTTTCCAGAAAAAAAGTGAAAAATCGAAGAGAATGTTCAGGTTTTAAATCATCTAAGTTCAAAAGATGTTTAGAAAAGTCTTCAAAAAAAAAGAATCAACCGGATCGCCTGACGGCTTGACGGACCGGATGGATCCCGGAACCGGACGCAGGAAGAACGACGTCGCGCGTTTTTCCGGCGATCCGCCTTGACTTTTTCCTTCCGGCGTCCTATATTATCCTCATCATATACGCGGATGCACAGCCGATGCGAACGTCCGCACCCCTCCCCGAAACCGATACGCCCCATGAACTCATCCGAAGCTCAAATCATAGAAAGCTATTTGATGGAGCGCGCCCGCATGTTTTCGCGCAATCCCGCTCATGCGGCGTCGCGCGCATTCTACGAGCTCTGGGAAAAACTCTGCTGCCCCCAGCCGTTCCCCGTCTCGAAAAGCACTTTGCTCCTGAACGGGACCTTGCTCAGGTTTCCGCGGCACCGGGGCACGGACGCCGAGGGCGTGTACTGCTGGGACGAGGCGGAGGGCTGTCCGCGGCTGCGCGTCCGGACGGCGGACTGGGAAAAAAGCTACCTGATCCGCCTCAAGCAGGACGGCACTGCCGACTGGGAGGAACAGGAGACGGTCTCGCTCACGAGCGACGGCATGGCGGAAATGATCGACGCGATGCGCGAGATCGCGCGTATGATGAAGGAAGACGGGAAGGCCGCGTCCGACTCCAAGCTCAAACTGAAGGAGCTTCACGAATACGCCGACCGCATCGCGGACGATTTCCCCGAAAGCACGCTGAAGGCCATCAAGTCGCTCGGCGCCCAGCAGGTGCACGAGCTGATCGCAAACGCCCTGGCCGACCTGGCGGGCGACGAACTCGACGACCAGCTGGTCCTGCCGCTCGACGGCACGTACGCCCGCGAACACGACGGCGGCGAATCGTATTTGAAGAACCGCCGGGACATGATCGGGTCGGAGACGGTCTGGCGCGTGAAACAGCGCCTGGAGCTGATCGAACGGTCCGCGCGACTTCAGGCAGAACTCGAACGCGATTTCTCGCTGAGCCTGGCCGACGCCGGATTATTACGGTCGCACGACCGCGAGCTGGTCGTGGAGATCCAGGCGAAGCCGGATGCCCCGGTCCGGCAGGACGACGTGCTGTCCGTAGTCCGGGACGACGGAGAACGGATCGGATTCCTGCACGTGGATCTGGCCGACGGCGACATGATCGCGGGGCGGATCCGAGCGGACCGCAGGATCGATTTCGAACAGGAGAAGGCTCATTTGAACGCACGGATGCCGAAAAGCCCGCTGGAACAATACGCGAACAGCATTCGTGAACTCAAACTTGAACTCGAAAACGGGTCGGCGGATTCGTTCGGCGCGGCCGCGGGCCTGCTCGGCATATCCGCCACAAGCTTTGTCGCGCCGCCCTGCCCTCCGCCCGCGCAGGGAAGCCGGCTGAACGCGCCGCAGCGTGCCGCCCTGGAAGCCGCGTGTTCTGGCGCGAACAAAGCCGTTCTGATCCAGGGGCCGCCGGGCACGGGCAAGACGTATCTGCTGGAACAGATCGTGCGGCGGATGCAGCGGCAGGGGCTCCGCATCCTCGTGGGCGCGCCGTCCCACGCGGCGGTCGACAACCTGTGCCGCCGGATCATGGACCTGCCGTTCCTGCGCTGCGCCCGGAACCGCGACAACGTGGACCCCGTGCTGATGGAAAGCCATTGGGTCGGCACGCCCGGCAACTACAGGAAGATCAGGTCGCGCTGCGGCGAAAAAGCCGCCGGGATCATCTTTGCCGGGACGCTCCCGGGGCTGCTGCGCGACTACACGATCGAGAACTTCCAGAAGACGGGGACCGAGTTCGACGTGATCCTGATCGACGAGGCCGGCATGGCAGCGCCGGACGAGGCGATTCTCGCGGCGCGCCTGGCGAACCGGATCGTGCTGCTGGGCGACCACAGGCAGCTGCCGCCCTTCCCGCGCCACAAGAGCGTGCTGGAGGAGATCCTGAAGGACAATCCGTCGGAGGACAGCGAGGCCGCCACGCTCGCGACGAAGAGCATCATGGAGTGGCTCATCAGCTACCGGAAGTTCCCGGTGTACGTGCTGAACCTCTCCTACCGCTGCCGCAACCCGCGCCTCCTGCGGTTCGCGTCCACGATGTTCTACAACGCCGAGCTCCTGCCGAACCCGGACGCCGACTACTACAAACTGCCGCCCGGCGACCGCGAACGGCAGTTCCCGAAATCCACGCTTCAGTTCATCTCGACCTCTCATCTTCCGCTCAAGAAACGTTCGGAAAAGTTCGTCTACGAGAACGGCCGTCCGGGCATCTGGAATCCGGGCGAGGTCCGGCTCGCCGCCGAGACGTTCCGTTCGATGCTGGACCGCTACGAACTGGAGGACATCACGGTCATCAGTCCGTACCGGCGCCAGATCGTGCTGCTGCGGAAGACGTTCTCGGACCTCTTCGCCAGCCGGTTCGCGACGGACCGCTGGAACCACTTCCTGCTGAAAAATATCGCGACCGTGGACAGTTTCCAGGGCGGCGAAAGCGAGGCGGTCATCATCTCCTACGTGCGGAGCAGCGAACGGAACGGGATCGGATTCACGGACAACGCCAACCGCATCAACGTGGCGTACACGCGCTGCCGCAGCGAGCTCGTCATCATCGGCGACCTGGACTGCCTCAAGAACCGCGGGAAGAACCAGCTCTTCGCCAAGCTCGAACGCGCCGTGGAACGCGACGGCGAGATCGTGTTCCCGGAGACCACGCCGCCCCTGCTCTGACGCAAACGGCATAAGCCAAACATCGAGGCGTTTTTTGTCGAAAAAGCGGCATGCCGGGTTGCAAAACGTATTTGAACAGGGTATAGTATTTTAATGTATTTCATCCCTGAACGAAGGAAC
Organism: Victivallales bacterium; assembly: GCA_045114235.1. Lineage (GTDB taxonomy): Bacteria > Verrucomicrobiota > Lentisphaeria > Victivallales > UBA1829 > UBA1732. Next base: position 3,143 of record JBGUKB010000161.1, on the reverse strand, counting down.
CGCCTCATGCCAGCCAAACCGGAACGCCTCTTCCCCGCCTCCGTCCGAACCGTCGGCCTGACCTCGCCCGCGAGCCTGCCCGACGCCGCCCGGATCGCCGAGGCGCGGCGTTATCTGGAGGATGTCTGCGGCGTAAAGACCGCGCTTGCGCCGGGCGCGCTCAAGCGCGGTCCGATGAAATACTGCTGCGGCACGCCGGGATCGCGCCTGGCGGATTTCCACGCCCTGCTGCACGATCCGCGCGTCGACCTCATCCTCTGCACGCGCGGCGGATTCGGCAGCGCGCACATCCTGCCGGAACTCGACTTCGACCTGCTCCGCGAACGCAACCTGCCGGTCTACGGATACAGCGACATTTCCGCGCTTCACCTCGCCATGCTCGCGAAACACGCCGGGATGCCGGTCTGCGCGCCGATGGCAGACGGCCTGCCCGACGCGATGAAGCGGCCCGAGGCGAAAGAATCGTTCCGCACCGTCCTGCGGAAACGCACCGCGCCGCGCAAGCTCCGGCTCGTCCCGGTCGAAGGAAGCGCCGCCGATGCCGGGATCACCGGTCCGCTCGTGCTCTCCAACCTCACGGTCATGACCACGCTCTGCGGAACGCCGTGGATGCCGGACCTGAACGGCTGCATCCTCGCACTGGAGGACGTCCACGAGGAAGCGCGCGTGCTGGACCGCCACCTGACCCACCTGGTCCAGGCGGGGATTGTCGCGCAGACGCGGGCGGTCGTCTTCGGGTATTTCACCAAGTGCGGACCGAAACAGCAGATCCGGCGTCTGCTGCGGGATTTCGCCGCACAGACAGGAAAACCGGTCTTTCAGGGGCTGGCGTTCGGGCATGAACACCCGAAATGCTCGTACCGTCTCGGCGAACCGGCGGAGATCATCCCCGTCAACCATGCAAAGGCGTAAAACATCATGAACCTTTTCATCATGCGCGCGTTCACGGAGCCGAAGACCTTTTTCATGCTCACGCTCGTCGTGGTCTTCTCCATCTGCCTGCACGAATTCTTCCACGCCTGGACCGCGCTTCAGTTCGGCGACACGACCGCGGCGGACCGCGGGCACCTGACCCTGAACCCGCTCAAGCAAATGGGGCCGATGTCCATCATCATGTTCCTGATCCTCGGATTCGCGTGGGGCGCCGTCCCGGTCAATCCGTCCGTTCTGCGCGCCAGAAACCGTCACGCCCCGGCGATCGTCGCGCTGGCGGGTCCGGCAACGAACCTCGGGCTTTTCCTGATCGGCTTTTTCTTCTTCGGATTCCTGCAGACGCGCATCTGGAACCTGGTCGAGAACAAGGCCGTGGGGACCGCGATCCTCGAACTGTTCGTCATCCTCGGCAGCTATAACGGCTTCCTCTGCCTCTTCAACCTGCTCCCGATCCCGGGGCTCGACGGATGGAACGCGCTGACGGAATACGTGCCGCGCCTGAGAAACGTCCATTCCGAGTTCGTCAAGGGCATCACGATCTTCCTGATCTTTCTGCTGCTGTTTTCCATCAGCTATCTCTTCTCGTTGGCGTTCGACCTCATGATGCTGGCGCCGGACCTGTTCAGCGCGGGTTCGTGACTGCGTTTGCAGGCGGAAATCCCGCATCCGTTTCCGCAGGGAAGAGACGGATGCCGCAAAAACCCGGAAAAACAGAAAGTCCGCACTTGAAATAAATATGGAAGATGCTATATTTACTGGATTACCGAACGAATACGCCGCATGTTTTCCAGGAAGGGGTTTACGATGAACCAGAAAACCAGAACCGCATTGTACTCACTGGCCATCTGCGCCTGCATCATATCCGCCGCCAGCGCCGTCATCCTTACGATCAACGCGCACAACAAAAAACCGCAGCCCGAAACGGTTGCGGTCGAGAAACCGCAGGAGGAAGAGGAAGAGCCGAAGCAGGACCGCCCGCGCCGCCGTCCGAGACGAGGAGGAGGCGGAGGAGGGTTCCGCGACGGCAGACGCGGCGACGTGACGCGCCTGCTGCCGCGCGACGACAATTTCGAGCACATGCCGACCCCGGAGGAGTTCGAGGAGGAACTCGTCCGCGGCCTGGAGGAATACCGCGCATTGTCGCCGGAGGAGCGCTACCGCCTGAACGACCAGATGCACCAGACGACGCTGTTCGTGTGGAGCGGCATTGACATGATGCGGGAAAACATCCACGAGATCCCGCCGGAGGAGCTCGACCGCATCCGCGACGACTTCGACCGGTTCGCCGACATGGCGGAACAGACGTTCTTCAGCGGCATCGTGGAGCAGTACCTTACGCCCGAAGAGGACGCCACGATCGGGGAGTTCGTGCGCACCATGCACGACGCGCAGAACGAATTCCTCGATCTGCTTCACAGCACATGAGGAGGCGGGTTCGCCGCCGCGTCTCTCCCCCCGAAAGGCTTTTTACGTGATATTCAACGGCAAAGAATCCTGGTCCGTCGACTGGGACAATCCCGGCACTCCGTACGAACTGGATTCGCACGGACTGATCGCCGCGCCCGGAGAAACGCTGGAGGCGTTCGCCGCCCGCATCGACGAGTTGCTCCGTACGCGCGCCCGGTTCGACCTCTGCGCAAACGAACAGGGAGGCGCAGAATCCCTGGAATCCGAGGTCGGGTTCAAGGTGGGCGCCGTCGAACCGATCGGTGCCGGCCTCATCGCGGAAGCCGCCGACAGGACGGAACGGCTCTTCGGATTCCGCGCCGACTGGGTGCCGGCGTTCTTCCCGACGCGCGGGCTCGGGCCGCTGTGGGGCGGCTGCACCGTCATCACGGACTCCGGTTTCCCCGTCTTTTTCCTTCGCCGCGGATTCCGCGCCAAGCCGAAATGGTTCATCTACCGCCGGGACGAGCTGCTGGCGCACGAACTGTGCCATGCCGTGCGCGGCTGTCTGGAGGACGAGCCCTACGAGGAGCATTTCGCCTACATGACCTCGGACAGCGCATTCCGCCGCTGGTCGGGGAACTGTTTCCGCCGCGAATGGGACGCGATCGCGTTCCTGATCCCGGTCGTGCTGCTGCTCGTCGCCCAAATCGTCGTATATACCGGCCTTCTGAACCTTCCGCTTTGGCCGTTCTGGTTCATCGCGTTCGCGTTCCCGGCGTTCCTGATCGGGCGGAACATCCCGGAACGCCGCACCTATTTCG
>JBGUKB010000160.1:0-20591 GCA_045114235.1 Victivallales bacterium | reverse complement strand
GGGTCGTACTGTTCGGTTGCTCTTTGCGGATTTCAAAGGGAATCCCCTGAACACGCACCGCCTGACGCAGAAACACGTTGACCGCGCCGGACAAGGTCATTCCGAGATCGTTGAAGAGCGTTTCCGCATCCTGTTTCAGTTTCGAGTCCAGACGGACCGTAAAGTTTGTTGTGGGGACAGTAGGCATCATGCACCTCATTTTGTTAAAAGCTCGGGGGATAATATATCACAAATCATGTGCTTTTCAAGTGCATTTCATAGAAAACTGCCGTAAAAAACGGCAAACTCCCGGATTGAGAGTCTGCCGTTTTTTGAACAGAGGATTCCGCTTACTTCAGCAGGATCGACTCCAGCTGGTCGAGCGAAGTCTCGAAGAGGCGCATCGCGGCGTTGACCGGTTCCGGCGTGGAGAAATCCGCCCCGGCGTCGCGGAGCAGATCTAGCACGTCGCGCGTGTCGCCGGACTTGAGGAACCGGAGCGCAGGCGCCGGATTCCCCGCGATGATGTCGGCGGAGAGCTTGGCGGCGGCGGAAAGCCCGGTGGCGTACTTGTAGACGTAGAAATTGTAGTGGAAATGCGGGATGCGCGCCCACTCGAAGCGGATCGGCTCGTTGTTCACGACGCCGGAGCCGAAGTATTCGCCGTTCAGCTTGTAGTAATGGTCGCTGAGGGCTTCGGCGGTCAGGGGTTCGCCCTCCTCGCTCATCGCGTAGATGTCGCGTTCGTACTCGGCAAACTGGGTCTGGCGGAACACCGTACCGCGGATGAGGTCGAGCAGATGAGTCAGGAGGTAGGCGCGGAGATTGTCGTCCTGCGCGTGCTCCAGCAGATAGTGGTTCAGCAGGAGTTCGTTCGTGGTGGACGCGACCTCGGCGGCGAAGAGGCAGTAGCCCGCGTAGTGGTATTCCTGCGCGCGGTCGGAGAGGTAGGAGTGCATGGAGTGCCCGAGCTCGTGGGCAAGCGTGGAAACGCTGTCCAGCGTGCCGGTGTAGTTCAGCAGGACGTACGGGGGCTTGCGGTAGCAGCCGCCGGAATACGCGCCGGAGGTCTTGCCGCGGCACTCGTAGACGTCGATCCAGCGGTCCTTGAAGGCGTGCTCCAGCGCCTCGCAGTATTCGGAACCGTAGAGCTTCACGGCCTGGCGAACGAGGTCGCAGCCCTCCTCCCACGAATACAGCACCTTCGCCGGACGGACGAGCGGGGTCACGAGGTCGAAGAGCTCGAGCTTGTCGAGCTTCAGGACGCGGCGGCGCAGCTCGAAATACCGGTGCAGGAGCGGGAGTTTCGCGCGGACGGCGTCGATCAGGCCGTCGTACATGGATTCCGGCACATGGTCGGGGAACAGCGAGGCGGCGCGCGCGGACGGGAAATGGCGGAGTTTCGCCTCGAGCACGCCTGCCTTCACCGTGCCGTCGAGCAGCGCGGCGATGGTGTTCGCGAACGAGGAATACGTCTTGTAGCAGGCGGCGAAGGCGTCCTGGCGGACGCGTCGGTCGGCGTTTTCCAAATACTTGATGTAGTTGCCGTGCGTGATCTCAAAGTCGTTGCCCTTCTCGTCCTTGATGTGAGGGAAACGCAGGTCGGCGTCGTTGAGCTTGCAGAACGCGTGGTTGCCGGTGGAGAAGACGTCGGAGGCGAGCCCGAGGATGCGTTCCTCCGGCTCGGAAAGCGTGTGCGGACGCTGGCGCGCGGTATCTTCGAGCGTGCGGCGGTAGAACGCCAGGACGGGGTCGTCCATGAGCTCCTTGAATCGCGCCTCCGGCATGGCGAGAAGTTCTGGATCGAACCAGGAGGTCTCGCCCTCGATCTCGGCATAACGCGCGGCGATGCGGTCGCGGCGGCCGGCGTTCCTGCCGTTGGCGAGGTCCTCGTCGGACTTCAGATGAGCGTAGGAATACAGCGTTTCGAGGCGGAGCCCGAGGGCATCGCCGGTCTCCAGGCCGCGTTTCAGCGCTTCGGCGGAGTCCGCCAGATGGCCGCGGCACGCCTGATGGGCGGCGAGCAGTTCGTCGAGCGTGCGGAACGCCTCCTCCCAGTCCGCGTCGGTTTTGTAGATTTGGGTGAGGTCCCAGCAGGTTTCCGGGGCGAGTTCACTGCGGAGTTTCGGGGCGTTCGTCTCTGACATGGATACCGGTTCCTTTCGCGTCAATTCACTTGGTCCGAGTTCAAACAGAACAAAAAAGCCCGCGGTGTTTTTGACGCACCGCGGACTTGAAGCGATCGTTCAGATTACTTGCTGAAGCGTTCTTCGAGGGCCTTGCGCTGCGCCTCGAGCTCGGCCGGGAGACGGTCGAACTTGGCATAGTGCTCGGAGATGGTCTCGAGTTCCTTCTTCCAGCCTTCCTTGTCGATGGCGAGAAGCTGCTTCATGTCGTCTTCGGTCACATCGGTGCCGGTGCGGTCGATGGCGTCCAGAGCCGGGACGTACCCGATCGGGGTCTCATCGGCCTTGCCTTCGCCGTCGCAGCGCTCGAAGATCCATTTGAGGACGCGGCTGTTGTCGCCGTAGCCGGGCCAGAGCCACTTGCCGTCGGCGGTCTTGCGGAACCAGTTCACGCAGAAGATCTTCGGCAGCTTGGCGCCTTCCTTCTTGCCGATCTCAAGCCAGTGCTTGAAGTAGTCGCCCATGTTGTAGCCGCAGAACGGCAGCATGGCGAACGGGTCGCGGCGGACGGTGCCGGCCTTCACATCGAGGGCGGCGGCGGTCACTTCGGAACCGACCGTGGAGCCGATGAACACGCCGTGTTCCCAGTTCTTGGACTGGTAGACGAGCGGGAGCGTGCTGGGACGGCGGCCGCCGAAGAGGAACGCGGCGATCGGAACGCCGGCAGGGGCTTCCCAGTTGGCGGCGATGGCGGGGCAGTTGCAGGCGCGGGCGGTGAAGCGGGCGTTCGGGTGGGCGGCCTTGACGGGTTTGCCGTCGGCGTCGACCTGACCGGGCTTCCAATCCTGGCCCTTCCAGTCGATGAGGTGCGCGGGAGCATCGTAGCCGATGCCTTCCCACCAGACATCGCCGTCATCTGTGAGGGCGACGTTCGTGAAGATGGTGTCCTTGGCGCAGGAGAGCATGGCGTTCGGGTTGGACTGCATGCTGGTGCCGGGCGCGACGCCGAAGAAACCGGCTTCCGGGTTGATGGCGTAGAGCTGGCCGTCCGCGCCGAACTTCATCCAGGAGATATCGTCGCCGACGGTCTCGACCTTCCAGCCCTTGATGGTCGGGATGAGCATGGCGAGGTTGGTCTTGCCGCAGGCGGACGGGAACGCGCCGGTGATATATTTGACTTTGCCGTCGGATTCGCGCGTAAGCTTCAGGATGAGCATGTGCTCGGCCATCCAGCCTTCATCGCGGGCCTGGACGGAGGCGATGCGGAGCGCGAGGCACTTCTTGCCGAGCAGGGCGTTTCCGCCGTAACCGCTGCCATAGGACCAGATCTCGCGGGTCTCGGGGAACTGCGCGATGTACTTCTTGTCGAGCGGGGCGCACGGCCAGACGCCGTTGTCCTTCGCGCCGTTTTCAAGCGGCTTGCCGACGGAGTGGATGCAGGGGACGAACTCGCCGTCCTTGAGGACATCGAGGACCTTCGTGCCGACGCGGGTCATGATCTCCATGTTCGCGACGACGTACGGGGAGTCGGTGATCTCAACGCCGATCTTCGCGATCGGGGAGCCGACGGGGCCCATGGAGAACGGAATGACGTACATGGTGCGGCCGTGCATGCAACCCTTGTAGAGGCCGCGGAGGGTCTTCTTCAGTTCGACCGGGTCGATCCAGTTGTTGGTCGGGCCGGCGTCTTCCTTCGTCTTGGAGGCGATGAAGGTGCGGGCTTCGACGCGGGCGACGTCGGACGGATCGGAGCGGAACAGGAGGCAGTTCGGGCGCTTCACCGGGTTGAGGCGGATCGCGAGGCCGGATTCGACCATTTCGTTGCAGAGGCGGTCATACTCTTCGCGGGAACCGTCGCACCAGTAGATGGCATCGGGTTCGCAGAGGGTGGCCCATTCTTTCACCCATGCGACCAGCTTCGGCGCATTGGGAGCGGCATTGAGTTCTTTCATAGTTGATTTCCCTGTGGTTTTGGGGTTGTTAGGAATGGTTGGTTGAGTCGTTTTGGTAAATCTATATAATATACACTCAAAAGCCGCTGAAATCAAGATAAAAACGTTATTGTTTCGGAAAAAATCGAGTCAGACTTCACACAAGAATGCCGTTTCTCAAGCCTTTTTTCATTTTTCGGATTGACTTTCCGCCTTTCGCATGATATGTTTATTGTTTGAATGCCCGGAACGCGCTGTTTTTCTGAAGCGCGAAACGGCCGTTTCTGCACACATATTCAACTATTTTTGAGGAGCATAGCCATGTCTGGAATTTTCAAAGCCTACGACATCCGCGGCATTTACCCGGAGCAAATCGACGCAGATCTCGCGGAAAAGATCGGGCGCGCATTCGTCGTCTTCACCGGCGCGAAAAAGATCGTCGTGGGGCGCGACATGCGTCCGCACTCCGCCCCGTTGTTCGAGGGCCTCACCCGCGGCATCACGAAACAGGGCGCGGACGTGATCGACATCGGCCTCTGCTCCACCCCGATGTCCTACCATGCCAACGGCTTCCTCGGCGCTGACGGCAGCGTGATGATCACGGCGTCGCACAATCCGGGCGAATGGAACGGCTTCAAGCTCTGCAAGGCACAGGCGGTCCCGATCAGCGGCGACACCGGCATCGCGGACATCCAGATGCTCGTCGAAGCGGACAACTTCCCCGCCGCGGAGAAACAGGGCACGGTCACGCAGTACGACATCGCCCCGGAATACACGAAATTCCTGCGTTCCTATGCGAAGATGGACCACAAGCTCAAAGTCGTGGTGGACTACGCGAACGCCATGGGGCTCTATGAATTCGCCGGGATCAAGGATTTCTTCGAGGTCATTCCGATGTACGACACGCTCGACGGCACGTTCCCGAACCACCTCGCCAACCCGCTCCAGACCAGCACGCTCGACGCCATCCGCAAGAAAGTCGTCGAGGTCGGCGCCGACTTCGGCGCGGCGTTCGACGGCGACGCGGACCGCTGCGGCTTCATCGACGACAAGGGCGAGATCATCCCGATGGACCTCTTCACCGCGCTGATCGCCATGGACATCCTCGGCGAGCCGGGCTGCGGCAGCGCCACCATCCTCTACGACCTGCGCAGCAGCTGGGCCGTCCGCGAAGCCATCCGCGACAACGGCGGCAAGCCCAGTATGTCCCGCGTCGGGCACGCCTTCATCAAGAACCAGATGCGCAAGGAAAACGCGGTCATGGCGGGCGAGCTCTCCGGCCACTACTACTTCCGCGAAAACTACGTGGCGGAGTCCCAGGGGCTCGCCATCATCAAACTCGCGAACCTGATCTGCAAGTCGAAAAAACAGGTCAGCGAGCTCGTGAAGCCCCTCAAGAAATACTACCAGAGCGGCGAGATCAACTCCAAGGTCGCCGACGTCAAGCCCATCCTCGACAAGATCCGCAGCAAATACGCCGACGGCCGCATGTTCGAGCTCGACGGCATCAGCGTGGAGTATTCCGACTGGTGGTTCAATATCCGTTCCTCCAACACCGAGCCGCTCCTCCGCCTTATCGTCGAGGCCAAGGACAAGGCCACCATGGAAGCCAAGCGCGACGAACTCCTCGCCGTGATCCGTTCCTGAGCGATACGCTCACGCTCGATTACATCCGGGACTGTGCAGATAGAATGCACGGTCCCGTTTTTTGTGGGAGAAACGAGGAGAGAGGGATCAGGCGAGAGCGAGGGAATCCAGCAGTTTCGTGACTTTGTCCACGCCGGGGAAGTCGCGGAACAGGAATCCGTGCGTCTGGAAATACCTGCTCGCCTCAAGGCGTTCCTTCAGCACGCCGTCCTTCTTCAGCAGGGACCGGTCTACGCCGAGCAGGAGATCGCGGTCGGGGTGTTCCTCGCACCATTTCAGGCGCTGTTCGAGCTGCCCCGCGTGCCACATATGGAACAGTTCCATCGGGTATTCGCGGCCGGAGCCGTCGCGGAACACGAAATCCGGGAACAGCAGCGCCTGTCCGCCGAGCGGGATCCAGCCGGGCATGTCGTCGAGCGTCCAGCCGGTCTGCGTGGTGCGGAAATAATCGGAGAACATGCGGATCTCCTCCGGCTGGTAGGCGGTGAAGTTGGCGTAATGGCTCACGAGGCCGCCGGATTCGTCGAGCTTGAGCTTGCGGTAATGTTCCTTCCACATGACCTCAGCGGCGATGCTCCATTGCGGGAGCTGGCAGACGGCGGGGAAGAACGATGCGATCTGGAGTCCGTATTTCGCGCTGTGCTCCAGCACGCTCGCGGGGCCGTCGAACGTGAGGCGGATCGCGTCTTTCCCGGTCATTTCGGCGGTGAAGAGCAGCCGAAAGAACTTCATGTAGCGGAAGAGGCGGCGCAGGAACGCCGGTTCCGATTTCGCCGGGATCGTCACGGTCAGTTTCGAGGCGAAGAGCAGGAGCGACTGAACGAGCGAGACGTTGTAGCGTTCCGGCACCTCGCGCACCAGCATCTTCTTCATCGGCAGGAGGCGTTCGCACTCCGGCAGGTCGCAGTAGATCCCCTGCCCGAACGTTTCGGCGGCATTCGGGACCGAGGCGAACACGGCGGTCCGCACATCGTCGAGCGATTCGGGCGCGCGTCCCGAACGGATCAGCGCGGCGGTCCCGCGAAAGAGTTCGACGCGTGCGGCGGGATAGTCGCAGTCGGCGGGAAGGGAGAACTCGGCGCGGTCGCGCACGGTCTTATGCAGTCCTTCGGCGAGCTTCTTGTCGCGGAACGCGGCGGCGAGCGCGGCGGCGGATTCGTCGAGTTCGGCGGCGGTCGCACCCGTTCCCTCGCCGTAGAGCAGGATCAGCGCCTCGGCGTAGCGCAGGATCTCCGGGTCGTCCGTTTTGACGAACTGCGGTTTGATGGACTCGCCGGAGAGCCGGGCGCGGATGAGGTCCTTCGTGAGCATCAGCGGTACCTCCGGGAATACGCGCTGTTCTTGCGGCGGCGGTCGCTCACGTTCATCTCGCTGGTGCCGTCGCTCACGAGTTCGTAGAGCACGGCCTCCTTGCCTTCGGCGCGGCGCAGGATGCGACCGAGGCGCTGGACGTGTTCGCGGGTGCAGCCGCTGCCGGAGACCACGATGCCGATGTTGGCCTCGGGGACATCCACGCCCTCGTTCAGCACCTTGCTCGTGACGAGCACCGGGTATTCGCCCTGGCGGAACCGTTCGAGAAAGTCCTTGCGTTCGGCCGCCTTGGTCTTGTGCGTCAGCACGGGCAGGCAGAGCGTCTCGCCGATGCGGTACGCGGTATCGTTGTCCGCCGTGAATACGATCGTGCGTGCGGACGGGTTTTCGCGGATGATGCGCCAGACCTCGCGGAGCTTGGCCGAACCGCAGCGGGCGATGGCGCGCTGGCGCAGGTACGCCTGGTACGCCTCGCGTCCGCCGGGCCGCCGGGCGCACAGCGCGATGAAGTCGCTCCAGGCGGAATTGTCCTGAAACCGAATGTTGTTGGCGCGCAGAAACGCCACGTATTTGCCGTGCGCGGCGTTGTATTCGGCTGTCTCCTCCGGGGTGAGGCCGAGGCGAAGCCGTACGGTGCGGTAAGGCGACAGCACGCCGCCCTCGAGTTCATTGATCTCGGTCCGGTACACCGGCTGTCCGATCAGGTCGCATATGACGGGAAACGTGTCCCCGGTGTCCGGCGTGGCGGAGAGGCCGAGGCGGTACGGCGCGAGGCAGAGCGAGGCGGACAGCCGGTTCACTTCTCCGGGCAGATGATGGCACTCGTCGTAGATCGCCAGCCCGAACTTGTTCCCGATCTGGGGCATACGGAGCACGGCGGAGTCGTAGGTGCTGACCGTGATCTGGCGGACGTCGCTGCTGCCGCCGCCGAGCATGCCGACCGGCACCTCGAAGGCACGTTCGAGCTGGGACGCCCACTGGTGCAACAGGTCGATCGTCGGCACCACGACCAGCGTGGACCGCCGGACGGCGGCGATCGCCAGAAACGCGAGGAAGGTCTTGCCCGAGCCCGTCGGCATGGCGACGATGCCGCGGCATTTGGCGGCAAGCCAGGCGGACAGTGCGGCGCTCTGGTGGGGCATCGGTTTGAACTTCGTGCGGAGCGGCGCGCCGAATACTGTGTAGTCGCGGGCGCGGTCGTCGGGCTGAATCCCGCCCGCGTACAACCGCCGCATGATCGCCTCGTAGCGGCAGGCTTCCGCCCGCCATGCGCCGATGCGCGGATCGTCGGTCATGAGGTCGATGACGAGCGCCGCCGCCTCGTGGGATCCCTCCAGCACGATGGTGCCTTCGTCGAAGCGCAGGAGACAGCCGTTGTCCTTCATGCCGCGTTCCTCGATTCGGGCAGAAACGCGGTCAGCCGATGACCACCCGCTTGAGGTTCTTCTTGCCTGCCTTCAGGATCAGGGCGCCGTCGGTGAAGTCGGCGGCCGTGACCACGCGGTCGATTCCGGCGATGCGTTCGTCGCCGCAGTAGGCTCCGCCGCCCTGGATCAGACGGCGCGCCTCGCTGTTCGTCTTGCAGAGGCCCGCCTGGACGAGAAGCGTGATGATGTTGATGCCCTCGGCGGGGAGTTCGAGGTTGAACGTCGGGAGGTCGGCGGCGGCGACGCGGCGGACGGCGGCGAGGTCGATCTTCGCGATTTCGCTGGAGGTCGGGATCGCGCCCGCTTCGTCGGCGAATCCGAACTTGGTCCCGGCGGCGCAGAAGACCTTTTCGGCCTCGGCCTTCCCGTGCGCGAGCGCGGTAGCCTCGTAGGCGAGGATCTCCTTGGCGCGGTTGATGTTGCCGCCCGGGGCGCAGAGGCGCCTGATCTCGTCGACCGGGAGCGCGGTGAACCCGAGCATGAGCTTTTCGACCTGCGAATCGTCGGTGTTGCGCCAGAACTGGTAGTAGTCGAATGTGCTGAAGCGCTCGGCGTCGAGCCAGACGGCGTGGCCGTTGGACTTGCCGAACTTGTTGCCGTCCTTGTCCATGAGGAGCGGCATCGTGAGGCCGTAGACGGCGTTCTGTTCGAGGCGGCGGACCAGTTCGGTGCCGCAGGTGATGTTGCCCCACTGGTCCTGTCCGCCGAGCTGGAGGCGGCAGCCGTGAGTGCGGTAGAGGTGCAGGAAATCGTAGCCCTGCAGGATCATGTAGTTGAACTCGAGGAACGAGACGCCGACCTCGGAATTGAGGCGCATCTGCACGGATTCGGCCTGGAGCATGCGGTTCACGCTGAACTTGGAGCCGATGTCACGCAGGAAGTCGAGGTACAGCATGCCCGCGAACCAGTCGGCGTTGTTCGTGAAGATCGCGTTGTCCACGGAGATGAACCGCTGGAGCTGGGACTTCAGGCACTCCACGTTGTGCGCCACTTCCTCCTTCGAGAGGATCGGGCGCGCCGTGGACTTGCCGGACGGATCGCCGACGAGGGCGGTCGCGCCGCCGACGAGCACGATCGGGGTGTGGCCGCATTTCTGCATGATGCGCATCGCCATGACGGGGAGCAGATGTCCCACATGGAGACTGCTGCCGGTCGGGTCGAATCCGACGTAGAAAAGGACTTTTTCCTTGCCGAGAAGTTCGCGCACCTCGTCTTCGGCGGTGCACTGGTAAATAAAGCCGCGTTCCCGCAGCACATCGAATGCGTTCTGTTCCATAGTGGTTCCTTTCAAGAAAAAAGATATATCTTTTTAATATAGCACGGAATACGCCTTTCTGCAATCCGGTTCCGGCGTTTTCCGGGCATTATTCCGGCAGGATCACCGGACGCCCTCCGCAGTCGAAGCGGCGGAACGGGCAGCCGTAGACGGGCAGGAGAGTTTCGGGGGTGAGGATGTCCGAGGGATTGCCTTCTGCCGTGATGCGGCCTTCATGCAGGAGCATCGCGTATCCGGCGCAGTCGAGCGCGAGCTGGAGGTCGTGCGTGACGACCAGGATGCCGACCTCGGGCGCGAGGCGGCGGAGCAGGGACACGATCTTCCTCGTGACGGCGGGGTCTGCGGCGGACGTCGGTTCGTCGAGCAGAAGCAGGCCCGGCGACCGCACCAGCGCCGCGGCCGTGAACACGCGCTGGCGTTCTCCGCCCGACAGCGTTCCGCACGAACGGTCGGCCAGCGAGGTCAGATCGAGCAGATCGAGCGTCTGTTCGAGGCGGACGGACTGTTCCGGCGAGAGCGCGCCGGAAAGGCGGGACACGCCGGAAAGCCCCATCGCGACAGTTTCGCGGACCGTGTAGTCGGTCAGCGGAGCGGCGACGTGCTGCTGGACCACGGCCAGGCGACGCACGCGTTCCGCCGGGGACCATTCGGCGACCGGACGCCCGTCGAGCGTGACGGAGCCGGAATCCGGTTTCAGGTAGCCTGACAGCAGGCGCACGAGCGTCGACTTGCCGGAACCGTTGCGTCCGAGCAGCGCGGTGATGCGGCCCGGTGCGATCTCAAGGGAAACGCCGTTCAGGAGCGGTTCGCGCGCCCCGGGATGCGTGTAGACGAGTTGTTCCGCGGTCAGCTTCATGATCCGGCGCGGCTCCTGTTCAAAAGCCACAGGAAGACCGGACAGCCGACCGCCGCCGTGACCATGCCGACCGGGAGTTCGCGGACCGGGGACACCACGCGTCCGAGGATATCCGCCAGCATCAGAAAGACCGCTCCGGCGAGCGCGGCGGGGATCAGGATCTTCCGGTGGGAACCGCCGTGCAGACGGCGCACAATGTGCGGCACCACGAGCCCGCAGAACCCGATGATCCCGGCCATGGACACCGTGACCGCCGCAAGCAGCGAGGCGAGCGCGAGCAGGATGACCGTCATCAGGCGGGCGTTCACGCCGTGATTCCAGGCGTACTCCGGGCCGAACGTGAGCAGGTCGACGTCACCCGCGCGGAACAAAAGGAAGACCGTGGCGGCGGCGAGCAGGACGGCGGCGGGCGCGAGCTGGCGCGCGGGATCCACGTTCTGCACGCTGCCGAGCATCCACCAGATCACGCCCGCCATGTCGTGCGAATGCGAAAACGTGATGAGGACCATGAGCAGGCTTGAGGCGAGCGTGCCGATCATTACGCCGCCGAGGAGAAGTTCCTCCGCCGTGCGCCTGCGGACCGCCGCGAAGACCAGCAGGTTCGCCGTTACCGCGCCAAGCAGGGCGAAAAGCGGCACGGACATGAACCCCCACGCGCTGAATCCGAGGATGATCGCGCCCGCCGCGCCGAGGCCCGCGCCGCCGGAGACGCCAAGCAGGAAGGGTTCGGCGAGGGAATTGCGGAGCACCGCCTGGAACACCAGCCCGGATACTGCCAGCGAAGCGCCCACGACGGCCGCCGCGGCGGTCCGGACGATGCGAAGTTCCACGATGGGGTTCAGCGCGCCGTCCTGAACGAATTCGGACAACGGGATGCGGGCGGCGCCGAACAGCACGCCGCACACGGCGGCTGCCAATGCGGCGGCGAGGTAAATCAGGATGATGCGCGCGGTCTTCATTTTTGCGTGCCTATAGAAGAATCTTTGTCCGCGAACATCGTTTCGAGGTCGGATTTCAGGTCTGCGATGCCGTCGAAAATGCGCGGCCCGGCGCGAAGGAGCGCGGAATCGTCGCGCGGGATCAGGACGCGCCCCTCGCGGATCGCGCGGATGCCGCTCCACGACGGGTTGGATTTCCAGTCCTTGCCGTGCGCGAACCAGACGATCACATCCGGGTCCTCCTTCAGCACGAATTCGAGCGAGATGGACGGGTAGCCCTTCTCCGATTTCACGATATTCTCCAGCCCGGCGAGACGCCCGACGGCGTCAGGAAGGGAATCCGCGCCCGCGGTGAGGAGGGGACTGTCCCAAATCACATAGAGCGCGCGGAGCGGGGGTTTTTCAGACGATTTGAGTTCAACCTCGAATCCCTCAATACGGTCATTGGTGCGTTTCAGCTCGGAGTCCGCCTCGCGCGGACAGTCCAGCAGGTTTCCCATGAGGGCGACCCATTCGCGGTAGTCGTCGAAGCCGTCGCAGGGATGCAGTTCGACGGCGATCCCGGTCTGCCGCAGCGCGTCCGCGTCCTTCGGGTTCACGAACTCGTTGGAGACGACCAGCGCGGGCTTCATGGCGAGGATACGTTCGAGCTCGGGCTCGGCGAAATCGCCCGCGGTCGGGAGCGACTTCACACTTTCCGGCCAGTCGCATGCGGTGCTCCGGGCGACCAGACGGTCTTCCTGCCCCAGGTGGCAGATCAGTTCTGTCAACGCGGGCGAAAGCGAGACCACGCCGCCGGGCGCGGCCTTTTTTTCGTTCGAGCAGGAGGTCAGAACAAGTGCAACCAGTAGAAAGAGCAGACTGAACAGTCGTCGCATGGCTGACCCTCCGGCATTCGAAAACGGGTTATGGCTTCATCACGGCGATTGCCGTCTGGACGTTGCCGAACGGCGCGCTCACGTGGATGCCACGAACGGCGGACCGGATGGCGTCGACGGCCTCGCGGGCGATGGCGATGCCCTCCAGGCGCTGTTCTTCGCGCGTTTCTGGGCGTGCCATGCGCTGCATCACGGAGTCGGGGACGACCACGCCGGGCACCTCGTTCTTCATGAACTCGGCGTTGCGGAGGCTGGCGAG
Organism: Victivallales bacterium; assembly: GCA_045114235.1. Classification (GTDB taxonomy): domain Bacteria; phylum Verrucomicrobiota; class Lentisphaeria; order Victivallales; family UBA1829; genus UBA1732. The sequence continues at coordinate 7,963 of JBGUKB010000160.1, read as the reverse complement.
CGGCCAAATGCCGGCGATCACCGGGACGGAACCATCGGCGAGCTCGGGCACGGCTTCGATGAAGCGCAGGAGCGGGGCGGTGTCGAAGACCGGCTGGGTCACGACCGCCTCGGCTCCGGCGTCGATCTTCTCGCGGATGCGGCGGAGTTCGCGCTCCATGTCGATGGCGTTCGGGTCCGCGCCGACGAGGCAGAACGCGGCGGTCTGTTTGCCGATGGACTTGCCGCCGAAATCGACGCCGCGGTTCAGCGCGGCCTGCACCTTCACGGCGGCGATGGAGTCGAGGTCGAACACGCCGGACGCGAACGGGTAGTCGCCGAGCTTCGGCGGGTCGCCGGTGATGAACAGGATGTTATGGATGCCCATGGCGGCGCAGCCGAGCAGGTCGGCCTGAATGCCGATCACGTTCTTGTCGCGGCAGCAGCAGTGCAGGACGGTCTCGATGCCGACCTCCTGCTGGATCTTGATCGCGGTCACGATGGTGGAGACGCGGGAGCTGGCGCGCGGGCCATCCGGGATGTTGATGACGTCGAATCCCGCCTCGGCGCAGACTTTCGCTTTCGCGATGGTCGTGTCGAGCAGGTAGCCCTGCGGCGGAACGATCTCGACCGCGTTCACCCACTTGCCGGAGGCGAGCTTCGCGGCGAACGAGCTTTTTTCGGCGGTCGGGACGGGGTCCAGGAGTGGAACGGACGGTTCGGACGGCGCGATCTCGACCACATGGGCGTGTTTCGCGAGCGGGCTCACGCTGCGCGCCATGTCCGCGATATGCTCGGGCGAGGTGCCGCAGCAGCCGCCGATAGCGCGCACGCCGAGCTGGGCGTAGCGCATGGCGTAGGTGGTGAAATACTCCGGGCTGCACATGTAGAGCATGCGGTTGTCCACGCTGCGCGGACTGCCGGCGTTGGGCTGGGCTATCACGGGGAATTTCTTGTCGATCAGCGGCAGGACGGTTTCGAGCGCGCGGAGCATCGCGCCGGGGCCGCTGCAACAGTTGAGGCCGATCGCGACCGGCTGAACCGGGGATGCGGCGATGCGTTTCAGAATGAAGGAGAACGGTTCGCCTTTTGCCGTCTGGGCTTTTTCGTTCAGCGCGAAACTGAGCACGAACGGCACGCCGTCCGCGGACGCGGCGGCATGCAGCGCGAGGTCGAGGTCGGCGAGACTTGCGAGTGTCTCGAATATCAGAAAATCGGGCGCGGCTTTCGCGAGCACGGAAACCTGTTCGGAGAGAATATCGAGCGGGTGGAGGTACGACGGGATATCGCCGACGGGGCCGACGGACGCGGCGACCATGGCTTTGTCTCCGGCGACCTCGCGCGCGAGCTTGACGGCGGCTTCGTTGATCGCAGCGGTCTGTTCGGCGAGACCGAATTTCATGAGCTTGGCGCGGTTCGCGCCGTAGGAATTGGTCGTGAGGACTTCCGCTCCGGCGTCGAGGTACGCCGTATGGATGGAGCGGATCACGTCGGGCCGGGCGAGGCAGAGGTTTTCAAACGAGATGTTGACGAAGAAATTCCGCCGGTATATTTCGGTGCCCATCGCGCCGTCGAAGATCACGATGCGGTCCTGCAGGGCCTGCTGAAGAGTCTGTGACATGAGGTGTTTCCGCTGGATTGAGGCGGGAGAACGGGATTCCGCGACCGCCGTTTGTTCATTAAAAAAAGCTCAAATAAATAATATGCCGTCTTTTTTCTATTTTTCAAGTCATTTGGCGGGGAAAGTTGACTGCGACAGCAGGACTTTCATGCGCTCGACGGAGAATCCGCGGGTAGCGGCGAGCGCGGCGATCTGGTCGTCTCCGATGGGGCCGAGCGCACGGTAATCCGCCCTCGGATCGGGGATCACGAAGGCGCAGGTCGAGGAGGACGGCGACATCATGAAATTCTCGGTGAGCTCCACAAATTTATCCTGAATGGGGAACAGGTCGAGCAGATGGAAGATCTCGCGTTTGAGGCTATGGTCGGGCAGGACCGGATAGCCGGGCGCGGGCGCGATGCCGGACGGCGGATCGGACTCTTTCCGCCAGCCCCAGAAATAGGTGGAAATCCAGTCGAAAAGTTCCGACGCGGCGGCGTCCGCCAGGAAGTTCGCGAGCATGCGGTCGAGCAGGGAAACGTAGTCGTCGCCGGGCGTTTCCGGGACGCGCGCGGACACCACGAACATGCCGAGCCAGTCGCCGATGAAGTCCGCGAGGGAACGGCAGTCGCCGGTCTGGGCGCGCGGGAAGGTCACAGGCACGGTGATCGAACCGTTGTCCAGCTCGAAAGAGTCGCCTCCGGAACGTTTGGACAGGAAGATGCCACAGACAGCGCGGATATTGAATTGAGCATCGGCGAGGCGCTTTTTCGCGTCGTCGATGAGATTTCCGGCGGCCTCGGCTTCGAGCGGCGTTTTCCAGGCGCGGGCGAACGCATCCCATTCGATGACATCGGCAAGCTCGGAAACGGAGAAATCGAGTTCTGTCCGTTCGGGCCGTATGGGGGTGGGGCAGAACGGTTTTTCGCGGGAGGCTTTCGCGCAGGCTTCCGCGTAGGGGACGAGCTCGGGTTCGGCGCGTTTCGCTGCTTTTCCGGTCAGTTCATCGTAGAAACTGCGCAGGGACTCGAGGTAAGCGCCGCGTTTGTCCGGGTTCATGAGCGTGTTCACCACGACCGCGGAATCGGATGCGTCCGTGGTGTGGATGACCGGGCCGGAATAGAGCGGCTGGAGTTTCAGGGCGGTGTGCAGCGCCGAGGTGGCGGCGCCGCCGACCATGATCGGAATCTTCAGGCCGCGCCGTTCGAACTCGGCGACGGTATGCGCCATCTCGTCGAGCGAGGGCGTGATGAGGCCGCTGAGGCCGACGAAATCGGCATGCTCGCGCTCGGCGGCGTCGGCGATCTCGTTGGCGGGGATCATGACGCCGAGGTCGTGGATCACGCAGTTGTTGCACTGGAGCACGACCGACACGATGTTCTTGCCGATGTCGTGGACGTCGCCCTTCACCGTGGCGAACACGCCGACCGGGCATTTCGCGCCGGACGAGGCGGATTTCGAGGCTTCGATCACGGGCATCAGCACGGCCACCGCGCGCTTCATCACGCGGGCGGTCTTCACGACCTGCGGCAGGAACATCTTGCCCGCGCCGAAGAGTTCGCCGGTCTTCCGCATGCCGTCCATGAGCGGGCCTTCGACGATCGCCATCGGGTCCGGGTACGCCACGAGGGCTTCCGCCATGTCGGCGTCGACGAAGGAATCGTCCCCGCGCACGAGGGAGGCGGCGATGCGTTCCGCGAGCGGGAGCGAACGCCATTCCGGCGTAGTTTCCGCTTCATTTTTCGAGGTCGAGCCAGCGCTCTTCATGGATGCTGCGAGTTCGAGGAGTCGTTCTCCCGCGCCGGGCGAGGTGTTGAGCACGACCGCCTCGACGGCGTCGCGGAGGTCGGCGGGCAGCATGTCGTAGTTGCCGAGCTGGGCGGCGTTCACGATGCCCATGGTCAGGCCGGCGTCGATGGCGTGCTTCAGGAAAACGGTATGGATCGCGCCGCGGATGAGGTCGTTGCCGCGGAACGAGAACGAGACGTTGCTGATGCCGCCGCTGATGCCGCAGAGCGGGAAGAGCCTGTGGAGCTCGGCGACGGACCGGATGAAGTCGGCGGCGTAGTCGTCGTGCCCGGCGATCCCGGTCGCCACGGCAAACACGTTCGGGTCGAGCACGATGTCTTCTTCCGCGAATCCCGCCTGTTCTGTCAGGAGCTTCACGGAGCGCGAAAGCGTTTCGATGCGGCGTTCGTAGCGGTCCGCCTGGCCCTTCTCGTCGAACGCCATCACGAGCACGGCCGCGCCGAGGCGGCGGATCTCGCGGGCTTTCGCCAGGAACGGCTCTTCGCCTTCCTTGAGGGAAATCGAGTTCACGATGGCGCGTCCCTGCACGCAGCGGAGCCCGGTGCGGACGACCTCCCAGTTCGAGGAGTCGATCATGAACGGAACGGCGGCGATGTCCGGCTCGCCCGCGGCGTACAGCAGGAAGCGTTTCATGGCGGCGGGCGCGTCGAGCAGGGCGTCATCCATGTTGATGTCGATGATGGCCGCGCCGTTTTCGATTTGGTGGCGCGCGATCGCCATCGCGCCGGGCATGTCGTCCGCCTTGACGATGTTCAGGAACTTGCGGGACCCCGCCACGTTGGTGCGTTCTCCGATGTTGATGAAATTCTTGTCGCGGGAGGCGGTGAAGGCGTTGAGGCCGGAGAGGCGCAGGAGGCGCGGCTGAGGCTGAGGCACGCGCGGCTTCACGCCGTCGAGCGCATTCGCGATGGCCGCGATGTGGGCAGGGGTCGTGCCGCAGCAGCCGCCCGCGATATTGAGCTGTCCGGCGTCGGCAAGCGAACGGATCACGGCGGCCATCTGGTCGGGCGTCTGCGTGTATTTGCCCTCGACGTCGGGCAGTCCGGCGTTGGGGTGCGCGCTGACCAGGAAGGGCGATTTCGCCGCCATTTCGGCGATGTGGGGACGCAGTTCCTCCGCGCCGAGCGCGCAGTTGAAGCCGACGGAGAAGAGGCAGCGTGCATGGGAGACGGAGATCAGGAACGCCTCGGCACACTGGCCGGAGAGCAGGCGGCCGCTGGCGTCGCTGAGCGTGGCGGAGACCATGACCGGGACGTCGCGTCCGCGGGATGCCATAGCCTCCTCGGCGGCGAAGAGCGCGGCCTTGCAGTTCAGCGTGTCGAACACGGTTTCGACCAGGATGATGTCCGCGCCGGCGTCGAGCATCGCCTCCATGCATGTCCGGTAGGTCGCGGCGAGCTCGTCGAACGTGACGTCGCGGGCGGCGGGGTCCTCCACGTCGGACGACATGCCGGCGGTGCGTCCGGTGGGGCCGACGCTCCCCGCGACGAGGCGCGGTTTGGAAGGGTCGCGGGCGGTGAACTCGTCGGCGACTTCGCGGGCGTTGCGCGTCCCGGCGAACGCCAGGTCATACACGCGGTCCTGCAAGCCGTAGTCAAGCTGGGAGAAACAATTCGAGTTGAACGTGTTGGTCTCGATGATGTCGGCTCCGGCCTCCAGATAGGCGCGGTGTACGGATTTCACCAGGTCGGGACGCGTGATGTTCAGCACGTCGTTGTCTCCGGCCAGCGGGACCGGATGCGACGCGAACTCGCCCCCGTTGAAGTCCGCGGCGGTCGGGTGTCCCGCCTGAAGCATCGTGCCCATGGCGCCGTCCAGGATCAGGATTTTTTTTGCTGCAAGAGATCGGATTTCCTGTAGGGTGAGCATCATGGGCCTCCGTTGGATTCAGTATTGCATTATGTCAAACCATGCGGGGAATTAAGCCGGACTCAAGCGTCCGCCGGTAAAAATAAAACGCCGGAAGCTCCGCAAGCCTCCGGCGGAAGAGAACACGTTTACGTTCTTCGGAAAAAGGATGCGTTGAGGTTCAGTCTTTCGACTCGATCGAAATCTCATCCGGATCCGCGGGGGCGTTCTTGTCAAGCGGTTCCTGACTGACAACGGATGCGCCGTTCTTGTCCACCGTACGAATATCGGAAGTCCTGACAGTCGCATCCGAAGGGGGAACCGCTTTCTGGTTGATTGCCTGATCGTGAAGCACCCGGGCGGCGTCCTGACGTTTCCGCTGAGTGGCCTCCTGTTCGATGGCGGATTCTTCCGGATCGGGAAGAGGCTGGAGATTGATCACGATATTGCTTTCCGTAAATCTCCATGCGCCGTTGGTGAGGAGCCCCACCGCAGGCAGGATGAAAATACTGCCGAGCGCATCAAGCCTTCCAGTGGAGCTGAGTTCACTGTCAGCGGCGTAGTAAGCCGTGCGATAGCCCGGCTTGTAGGCAGTAATGAGGAGCGCGTCACGGGTCGGCACTTCAATGAACATGGGCGAAAGCAGATGATACTCCACGCCGTTCGCGATCACGGCGGCATCGCTCGGGGTGACAGTAACGGCAACGATCTGTTCGCCGCGGGCCAGCACGGAGCAACCGGAAGTGAAAAGGAGAGCGATCGCCGCGAACAAGGCAAGAAGCATATATTTCATTGTCATGGAGCCCTTTCAGGAATTAGGATAATCAGGAAACTACACTAAATATAACACGGAACCGAAAGGAATTCAAACGAAAAAAGTCCATTTTTTGAAAAAACATGGCGTAAAATGGCTTTCAGAAAACCCCTCTTTTTCTTAACTTTTTGGGAAAACGAGCTTGACAATTCCGGGAGCGGGATTACATTATGGAATGTACGCAAAAAGAACCATTTCGATTTGCCCTTTAATTTTATACAGAACATTCATCGACATGAGCTCAAAAAAGACAACCAGAACCAAGTTCGCCGTCGGACACTTTTTGACGGACAAACCGGATGATCCGGCGTCCTTTGCCGAGCTTGCCCGGCGATTCGCCCCCAGACTCCGCGAGGTTTATTTCCCCTGGCCCGGCCTCTCGAACGCCCGCGCAAAAGTTTACAACAAACCGGACGATGAAGCGCGCATCGTGGCCGACCTGAAATACTGCCGCGAACAAGGCATGAAGCTGGATATCCTGGCGAACGCGACATGCTACGGCGAAAAGTCCTTCACGGAAGAGCAGCGGCTTCAGATCGTCGGGATCATCAAACACATGGACGAACTGGGAATATATCCCGAGATCGTCACGACCACGTCGCCATATATCGCAAGGGTTTTCAAGTTCAATTTCCCCGACATCGAAGTCCGGGCGTCCGTGAACATGCGCCTGCGCAACACGCTCGCGCTCGAATACCTCGCTCCCCTCTACGACTCCTACTACATCTGCCGCGACGTCCAGCGCGACCTGCCGACCTTCCGCAGGATGGCAGCCTGGTGCAAAGAGCACGGAAAGAAACTCTGCATGCTGGCGAACAGCGGATGCGTGCGGAACTGCCCATGGCAGGTCTTCCACGAAACACTGCTGTCCCACAAGTTCACCGACACGTTCCCTGAAATGGAATACTGGAACCTCGATATCCTCTGCAACCAGATGTTCTCCCAAAAGAAAATGCTGTCGGATTTCCTGCGCTGCAGCTGGATCCGCCCGGAGGACATCCATGTGTTCGAGCCTGACCTTGAGACGATCAAACTCTCGACTCGCGAGGCTCATTATCCTCTTGAGATCGTGGAAGCATATGTAAACGGTTCCTATGACGGCAACCTGCTGCGCCTGATGGACCCGTATCACGGATTCGGGTTCCGTCCGAACCGGATCGACAACAAATCGTTCCCTGCCGACTGGATCACCAGCGGCATCGCCGGCAAATGCGCGGAAAACTGCACGCACTGCGGAAAATGCGAACAGCTTCTGGAACAACTCACGAAATATGACATCGATCCTAATGCCCGCCTGGACGGTTTTTCCCTGACCAACAACTTCTACCTCGTCGCGCCGAAGAAGAGAAACAACGCAAGCCTTCATTACATCGACGGGGGCGACAAACAACCATGAACTGGCAATCCTATCGGCTGACAAACAATCCGGTCCGGATCCCGACCAGGAGCGAAATTTCCGCACGCAGGAAATTCGCATTCGGCTACTATTTCGAGAATGCGCACGGCATCTCGTTCCGTCAGGTCGCGGAAGAGTATGCGCCTTTCCTGCATGAAGTCTATTTCCCCTGGCCGGGGCTGCTCTCCGCGCGCGAGATCATCGGCGATCCGACGAAACTCCGGAAACAGCTCATCGACGACATGCGGTTCTGCCGCTCGAAAGGCATGAAGCTGGACCTGTTGGTCAATGCGACCTGCTACGGAGACAAGGCCGTTACACAGGCGCAGCGCCTGGATTACTTCGCGAACCTGACGGAAATGGACAAGGCCGGCATCCTGCCCGAAATCGTCACCACAACGTCCCCGTATATCGCGAACATTACGAAAAAGTTCAACGCGTCCATCGACCGCCGGGCCTCCGTGAACATGCGCCTGAACTCCACGATCGCCATGGAATACGTGGCCGATTCTTTTGAT
>JBGUKB010000159.1:0-13766 GCA_045114235.1 Victivallales bacterium | reverse complement strand
AGGTCGTAGGCTTCCTGGCTGGAGGACGGCTCCAGCATCGGCATCTGCGCGAACTTCGCGTAATTGCGGTTGTCCTGCTCGTTCTGGCTGGACACCATGCCCGGATCGTCCGCGGAGACGATGACGAGGCCGCCGTTGACGCCCATGTAGGTCAGCGTGAACAGCGGATCGGCCGCCACGTTCAGCCCGACGTGCTTCATGGTCACCAGCGCGCGGCCGTTGCCGAGCGAGACGCCCGTTGCGACTTCGAGCGCGACTTTCTCGTTGGGCGACCACTGCGCCGCACCGCCGATGCTTGTGAGGGTTTCGAGGATTTCCGTGGACGGCGTGCCGGGATAGCCCGCGCCCAGCGTCACGCCGCACGCCTTCGCGCCGTAGGCGATCGCGCCGTCGCCGCTCAAGATCATTTTTTTGTCAGCCATGGTATGCTCTGATTGCTGTGGATTCCCCCTGACAGGGAGGTTTTTAATTTTGTGAAAAAGACCATCTAAATATAATGCAGGAACGCGATTTTTCAATAGCGGGAACGGAAAAAAGGCTTGAGGCGGAAGCGGTCAGGCGAGCTTCAGCAGGTATTCGACCGTTTCCTTCAGGCGTTCCACGGGGAGCCCGATCACGTTCGTGAGCGAGCCGTCGATGGATTCGATGATGTCCTCGCCGTGTTCCTGAATCGCGTACGCTCCGGCCTTGTCCAGCACATTGACGTCCTGCACGTACTTGTCAATGATTCCGGACGTCAGCGTGCGGAAGGTCACATGCGTGGCCTCCTCGAATCGTACGAGGATGTCGGCCTCGACGCAACGGACGCAGACCCCGGTCGCCACGTCGTGCGTGCACCCGGAGAGCTTCGCGAGGATGCGTTTCGCGTCTTCGAGGTCGGCGGGCTTGCCGATCGTTTCGCCCTCGAACCGGATCACGGTGTCCGCGCCGATCACGAGCGCCCGCGGATTCAGTTCGGCGACCGCCTCGGCCTTCCGCATGGCGTTCTCCAGCGGATCGTCGCCCTCCTTCACGTCCGCGGTCATGATCCGCATGGACGCGAACGACGGTCCTGCTTCGCGGAGCAGGGCGGACCTGCGCGGCGAGGCGGAGGCGAGAATGACCGGGCGGGTTGAGGCGGAGCCGTTTCCGTTTGCCGGATCAGGCATTGCGTTTCTCCGCTTCCAGCTTGAACGACGCGGCGATCTCCGCCGGGTCGGTCGTGGCGGTGCCCGCCTTGCCGACGACAATGCCCGCCGCCTGGTTCGAGATGAGGGCGGCCTCGCGGTCGGTCGCGCCCGCGGCATGGTACAGCGTGAACGCGGAGATGACGGTGTCGCCCGCGCCGGAGACGTCGAAGACTTCGCGCGCGATGGTCGGGATCACGAATCCGCGCGGCTCCTTCTCCGAGTACAGCGCCATGCCCTGATGCCCCAGCGTGATGAGCAGGATGTCGGGATTCCATTCCTTGCGGATCTTCGCCGCGACCGCCTGCAGGGCGGCGTCCTTCGCCGGATCGTCGGCGGGGTCGGTGTGGTACATCCCGGCGAGCGCGAACGCCTCGGCGCGGTTCGGAGTCATGAGGGAGATGCCGCGTGCCCGGACCGGGTTGCCGGGATGCGGGTCGAGCGAGGTGAAAATGCCTTCATGGGAGGCGGTCGAGACGATGGCGTCGAGCATTTCCTGCCCGATCAGGCCCTTGGCGTAGTCCTCGATGACGACGGCGTCGAGCTCGTGCAGACGGATCTTCTTGGTCAGGGTCTCGATGAGTTTGTCGCGGATTTCCGTGTCGACGGGCGCGGTCTCCTCGAAGTCCATGCGGACGATCTGCTGGTTGCCGGCGATCACACGCTGTTTTTCGATGGTGACGCGGCCGGGGACGCCGACGATGCCGTTCGTGTTGATGCGGGCCCCGGCGAGCAGCGCGCGGAGTTTTTCGCCGGGTTCGTCGACGCCGACGATGCCGAACGCGAAGATCTTCGCCTCGGGCGAAAGCGCCTTCAGGTTGCGCATGACGTTCGCCGCGCCGCCGAGGCGGATGCTCTTGCTGCGGACGCGGAGCACGGGGACGGGCGCTTCCTGGGAGAGGCGCGAGGCGCTGCCGGAGATGTAGGTGTCGAGCATGAGGTCGCCGAGGACGGCGATGCGGAGCGGTTTGGTCGCGTTGACGAGAGTGGAGAATCGTTCGGATGGGATAGACGGGAGCATATTGGGATGACCTCAGCGTGAGTTCAGGATACTGGTTTCGATCGTTTTTGCGTAGGGTGTCGTGTCGAGCGCGTCCTGGTGGATGCGGTATTTTTTCGTCGTTTCGTTTTTGCCCTGTTCTTCGGCGGGGTCCTTGACGACGCCGGTCGCCTCCTCCAGGATTCTCTTGCTTTTCGCGGAGTCCCAGGCGCAGGCGATCTGTTCGTAGCGGAACAGCACCTGCCGCAGTTCAGCCACCTGTTCCGGCGTCATTTCCTTGCCGTGTTCGCGCACGTGAAGCGCGAATTGGTCCATGATGCCTTCGACGAGCCGGATCTCGCCGTTCTGGGCGAAATTCGCGCCCCTTGTGGCGTGGATGATGTCCCGGATGATGTCGATCTGCTCGTACATCTCGTCCTTTTCGATCTCGGCGATCAGCAGCTGCCTGTGGCGGAGCTGGAACGGGAACACGATCGTGATGTAAAGCTGGAAGACGATCAGGACGCCGAAAAGGCAGATGGCCGCGCCGGTCACGACGTCGCGCTTGCGTTTCGTGGAGTAGTATTTTTTGATATTGATTTTGTTCATCGGAAAAAACCTGTTCAGTCGTTCTGCCAGGGCAGGTCCCATTCGCCGATCTCATGGAGCGCATAGAGCGCGACGGCCGCCCCGGCGTATTCGCCGAGCTTGCTTCCGAGCTTGCCGGGCACGATGGAGCACGCCTCGCGGGGCTGCTTCCATCCGTATTTCCTGACGCGCTCGCGGAGCGGGGCCATGAAGAGATCGCCGCACTGGATGGCGATGGTGCCGAGGGCGATGATCGAGGGGTTGAAGATGTTGTGGAGCATGCCGATGGCCTGGGCGTGGCGTTCCATCATCTCGTCCCAGACGGCGCACGCGTACGGATCGTTCGCCTCGACGGCGTCGGAGATCGTCTTCATGTCGATGTTTTCGATGCTGCCCGCGAGCTGAACGACGGTGCTGTTCGGGCTGTTCGCGAGTTCGCGCTGCACGCGCTGGGCGATGGCGCGCCCGCCGGAATACGCCTCCCAGCAGCCGCGCAGTCCGCAGTTGCAGAGCGGCCCGTTCACGTCGAGGACCATGTGCCCGACCTCGCCGGCGTCGCAGGTCGCGCCGCGCACGAGGCGGCCGTTCGCGATGACGCCCGCGCCGATGCCCGTGCTGATGGAAAGGTACAGCATGTCCTGCGAACCGACGCCGGACCCGAAAAGCCATTCGGCGAGGCCGGACGCGTTGGAGTCGTTGTCGAAGAACGCGCGCACGCCGAACGCCTCGGCCAGGTAGTCCCGGATGGGGACGTGCTTCCACAGCTTCATGTTCGACGGAGCCATCACGATCCCGTTCTTGAAGTCGAGCGGAGACGGCGTGCAGACGCCGACCGCCTTCAGGTCGTCGCGGGTCATTCCCGCGTCCGCGAGCAGGGATTTCCCTGCGGAAACCATCGCGGGCAGGACGTCGTCCGGTTCGCGTTCCTTGTTCGGGACGCGGCTGGACGCGACGAGCGTGCCGTCGCTGAGGACGAGCGAGACGGCGACCTTCGTGCCGCCGACGTCGAAACCGAGGATCGGGAATGGTTTTGCCATAATTTTGGTCTCCTTCCGGAAAAAATGCGAAAAAAACAAGAAAACAAATACAATATACATTGAAAAATCGGTCTTGGCAAAGTAATTTATAGAGTTTTTAAGATTTTTTCCCGAAAAAGAGGTGCCTTCCATGTTTTCCAGTATCATTCTGTCTGTTCCTCCCCTCCTCGCATCCAACGGCATCGCCTACGCTTTTAAAGAAAGCGACGGCCTCGGGCAGGGGATTTGCGTTTTGCTGCTCATCATCTCCATCGGGGTCTGGTATATCATGCTGGAAAAGGCCGGAAACCTGATCTCCGCCATGAAGAAAAGCCAGGCGTTCCTGCGGGCGTTCCGCGAAAAACGCAATCCGCTCGGACTGAAGGAAAAAGCCGCGGAGTCCAACTCGCCCGCGGCGGCGGTCTACCTCGCCGCATGCGAACGCATCGAGTCGTTCCGCCTCGAACAGCCCGGCGGCGGACGCCGCGCGATGAGCGACGACGAGCTGGAAGTGATGCGCTCGGCGATGAACCAGGCGGTCGAGGATCAGCTCGTGATCCTGCAGAGCAAGACCATGCTTCTTGCCACCGCGGTCAGCGGCAGCCCGTTCCTCGGCCTGTTCGGCACGGTCTGGGGCATCACGGTCGCGTTCACGAAGCTCGCGCAGGCGGGCCGCGCCGACGTCCAGACGCTCGCCCCCGGCGTGTCCGGCGCGCTGCTCACCACTGTGATCGCGCTTTTCGTGGCGCTGCCGTCCATGGTCGGCCTGAACATCATCTCGTCCAAGATCAAGGACTTCACGGTGCACCTCGATTCCTTCGTCGACGAAGTCTACGCCAAGTTCAAGATCGAACAGCTCGACTCCTACCGCGCGGCCGGGGAGCAGGAATAAAGGAGCGCCTCGGCCATGCCCCAGAAACGCAGATCGCTCCAAGTCCCGATATACGATCAGATCAACCTCACGAACCTGATCGACACGCTCTTTTTCCTGCTCATCATCTTCATGATCACCGCGCCCCTGCTGGAGTATTCCGTCGACGTCACGCCGCCTGAGATGAACGCCGACCCCATCAAGCCTGACAACGACTCCAAGATCATCAACGTGAAGGCGGACGGGTCCATCGTCTACGACCGGCGCACCCTCACCGAAGCGGAACTTCAGGTCGTTTTGTCCCAGATCGAACAGCAGAGCGGACGCGAGACCGCCATATTCCTGCGCGGCGACCGCGACCTCAGATACGGCGTCGTGATGAACGTCATGAAGCTCATCCGCGCGGCGGGATTCCGCAACGTCAACCTCGTGATGCAGGAGGAGGCGCAATAATGGCCGGACAGTTCAACAAAGACCCCTATTTCAATCCGAAACGGGCGCGGACGATCCTCACCGGCGTGCTGCTGACGCATGTCGCGCTCATCGCCGTCCCGCTCATCTACTCCTCGCTCACGGAGTTCTTCGATCCCCCGGTCATCGTGATGAAGGTCGGTCTCGCCGATCTTCCCCTCGGCGATTCCCCGGACGCCGGAGCGGCCGCCCCCGCTGACGCTTCCGTTTCCGAACCGGACCCCGTTTCCGTGGACGATATCCCGGATCCGAGTTCCGTCGCCGATCTGCCGCCCGATCTTCCGCCTCCGCCCCCGAAGGTCGAGACTCCGCCGACGCCGAAGACCGAGACAAAGGTCGAGACTCCGCCTCCGAAACCGAAAGACGAGCCGAAGCAGACCGTCAAGCCGCCTCCGAAGACCGAACAGAAAAGGATCCGCCGAAGACCGAACAGAAAAAGGATCCGCCGAAGTCGAATCTGCTGAAGCCGGAGGACATCATCAAGCCCAAAAACACCAGGACGCAGGCGCAGATCGACGCCGAACGCAGGGCGCGCGAGGCCGCCGAGGCAAGGGCGAAGGCGGAAGCCGAGGCGCGTCAGCGTGCCATCGCCGACATCCGCGCCGCCGCCGGGACGCAGCAGGGCCGCTACGGCACCTCGAATCCCGGACAGGAGGGCATCCTGGCGACCAAGGAGATGCGCGACTACTACGAACAGCTGAACGCGTTCATCCGCCCGAAATGGAACGCCGTTTCCCCGTCCAGCATCGAGCTCGGCGGCAACATCTCGAACTGGCCGTCCATCGACCTCACCATCAGCAAGAAAGGCGAGGTCACTAATGCAGTCTTCGTTTCGCAGTCCGGCAACAAGAAGATCGACGACGCGGTCAAGCAGCTCCTGGCGAATTTGAAGGTCGTTCCCGCGCCTCCTCAGGCGGCGACGATCCGTGTGACGCTCGACATCCGCTGATCCCGCCTCGTTTTGAACATGAAAAAACTCCGCAGGGCCGGTAAAGCTGTGCGGAGTTTATGTTTTTCGGATAACAGGAAAGATCAGGAGCGCGCGAGCGTGACCTCCAGCTCGACGGATTCCGATTCCACCGGGGCGTCCGGCTTGCGGATCCTGAGCGTGACGCGCTCCAGAAGGGGGAACTCGTCCAGCAGTCTTTGTCCGCAGGCGTAGGCGAGGCGTTCGAGCAGACGGAACGACGTCCCGGCGGCGAATTCCCTCACGCAGCGTTCGGCCGCGGTGTAGTCGACGGCGTCGGTGAGTTCGTCAGTCCGTCCGGCACGGGAGAAATCCCCGCACAGCAGCATGTCGAAAAAAAGAGTCTGCGGCGCGGTGCGTTCGGCGGGAAGCGTCCCGATCACGCAGCCGACGGGCAGACCTTTCAGGATGATCTTGTCCATTCGGAAGAAAGACGGTTATTTCGTCTCGTCTTTCTTCGTGATGTCCTCGTATTCCTTCTTCGCGGCTTCCTCGCGCATCTGGATTTCGCGGGAGCGCGCGGCGGCTTTTTCGAGGTTTTCGGTGATCTCGCGTTCGCGGTCCTCGGCGGTCTCGGCGAGGATCTGTTTTTCACGCTCGATGGAAAGACGGTCCACGGGGCTTTCGCCGCGGATGAGGCGGGCGATGCCGGTGGCGAGGACGACTGCGGGCAGGTCGCTTTCGCGGATGGAGGTGATGGGCACGGACAGCGGATCGAACTTCTTGCCCGTCTTGTCGTACACGCTCACGATGACGTCCTTCTCATCCTTCTCTTTCCCGGGTGCGACGGAGAGGAACGCCAGGTAGTCGCCTTTCGCGCCGGCGAGGATGTCCTTGATCTCCTGCTCGGTGAGCGTGGTGCCGGATCTGTGCTTGATGCGGAAGTCCTTCATGGTCTTTTCCACGGTTTCCGCGTTGCACAGCGCGATCTGGGAGTGCGTGACGAGCTCGGACTTCAGGTATTCGATCAGGAGCGACGTCGTGCGGTTGTCCTGCTGGTCGGAGGACGCGGGGCGGGAGAGGTCTTCGAAAACGAGGACGGAGTAGGGCTTGCCTGCGAATGCCGTGAGGGAAACGAGCATGGCGGCGGCGAAGACTGCGATATGTTTGAGCATGGCTGGATTCCTTTCGGTCCGGATGATTTGCGTCTGCCGGAAACAGATAGTTTGGATACCGTAATTATAATAATTTATCACGCGAAACGCGACTTTCAAGCCGTTCCGCGTTTTTTTCCGCGCTTTTTTCGTCCTTTCGCGCGTTTTTTTCCGTTTTCCGTTTGGAATCGCTTTCCTTTTGTGCTATAGTTTTAGGTCTGATTTGCATTAAGAAAACATAACCTTCAAGGATTCCGCCATGTTCAAACAGCATGCCGCCTTTACGTCCGAAGTCCGCACCGCCATGCGTGGCGGCGACGGCTCCGTCACCCTCGAACACGTCTGGAAGCCCGGCGTCGAAATGGGCTCCCCCGCCCGCATGTACTCCCGCCTGATCCTCCAGCCCGGCTGCTCCATCGGCTGGCACGTCCACGAAAACGAGGAGGAGATATTCTATATCCTCGCGGGGCAGGCGCGCATCGACGACAACGGCACCGAGGTGATCGCGTCCGTCGGCGACTCCGTCATCACGCGGTCCGGCGAGGGGCACTCCGTGGCCTGCGAAGGCACCGACACGCTTGAAATCCTGGCCTGCATCATCCGCTATGTCAACGAGTAATTCTTCCGGCGTGACGAACGTCGCGATCATCGGCTTCGGCCTCCTCGGGGCGTCCTTCGGGCTTGCGCTCGACGGCGTGCCCGGCATCCGGCGTCTCTGCTGCACGCGCAACGCCGCCGCCCGGGAATGGGCGATCGAATCGCATGCGGCGGACTTCGCCTCGGCCGATCCCGCCGAAGTCATCCCGCAGGCCGACGTCACGTTCCTCTCGCTCCCGCTCCCCGTCATCGTCCGGTACCTCACCGACTATGCGCACCTCTGGCGGCCCGGCTCCATCGTCACGGACATGGGCAGCGTGAAGGGCGCGATCCTGAACGTGGCGGAGCGCACCGTGGTCCCGCGCGGCGTCGTGTTCGTCGGCGGACACCCGATGGCCGGCACCGAATACTCCGGGCACGTCCATGCGTTCCCCACGATGTTCCGCGGCGCGGACGTCTTCCTCTGCCCCGCCTCGAACGCCGCGGAGGCGCACGTGGAGACCGTCGCCGGATTCTGGCGCGCGGTGAAGACGAACGTGATCCGCATCGACCCGAAGGAGCACGACGACCTCGTGGCGCACACCAGCCACGTCCAGCACATCGTGGCCTCCGCGCTCGCGCTCACCATCCTCGGCAGCGAGGACCCGCGCGAGAAGATGCTCCGCGACGCCGGCTGCGCGGGTGGTTTCCGCGACACCAGCCGTATCGCGTCCAGCAACCCGGTCATGTGGCGCG
The DNA here is from genome assembly GCA_045114235.1 of Victivallales bacterium. Classification (GTDB taxonomy): domain Bacteria; phylum Verrucomicrobiota; class Lentisphaeria; order Victivallales; family UBA1829; genus UBA1732. The sequence goes on along the minus strand of JBGUKB010000159.1, from coordinate 5,282 downwards.
AGATCATCGAGTTCAACACCCCCGCGATCCTGAACGCGCTCGACAACTTCCAGAAGAAACTCGACGTGCTGCGCGGCGAGATCGCGTCCGGCGACTACGACGCCTTCCAGCGCGAATTCGCCCGCGGGAAGGAACTCCGCGACGCCTGGCTCGTGAAGCACATGCGGAATAAGTAACCCGCCTGCATCAAGCTCAAAAAACATCGGACGCACCTCTTTCATCAGAGATGCGCCCGTTCTTTTTGTGTCGGGGAATTATTTTGCTTACTTCGACGCGAGCTTGTCCGCGAACTTCACGATGCCGTCCGCGTAGCGCCCGATGGAATCCAGCTCCACGTACTCGCCCGCAGAATGCTCGTTGCCACCGCGTACGCCGAGCACGGGGACCGGGATCCCGAGCCTGCTCCAATGCCGCGAATCGGTCGCGCCGCAGATTCGCGCCAGCGGGATCTCGCGCCCGCCTTCGACCTCGTCGGACAGCACGCGCTGAAGCAGGAGGAACACCGGGTCGTCCTTGTCGAATGTCACGGGCGGGATGTCCTCGCCGAGCGTGATCTCGCATCCAGTCGTCTCCGCCAGGTCGCGCAGGATGATGTCGCGCGACGCCGCGTCCACGAGGCGGAAATTGATGGTCATGGTCGCCTCGGCGGGGATCTGGTTCGGCGCGGACCCGGCGGACATCATGCACGCGGCCATGCTGTTCCGCCAGTCGGTTTCGGAGCTCGGGTTCTCCCATTTCGCGCGGAATTTCGCGTACCCCGCCATGAGCTTGTCGATCGGGTTGTCGTATTTCCACGGGTACGCGGCGTGGCCGTCGCGCCCCTTCGCGGTCAGGTGCACCACCAGCACGCCTTTCTGCTCGTAGATGATGGTCGGATCGTCGCCGGAATCCAGGATCAGGACGGCGTGTTTCGCCTTGTATCCGAGGTCGACCATGTGCTTCGTGGTCCTGCCGCCGGTCTCCTCGTCGGCGGAGAACACCGCCGCGACGTGCGTGTTCGCCTTCAGCAGGATTTCGGTCAGGCAGACCGCGTTTCCGAGGCAGTCGCATGCCCCGCGTCCGTACAGGATGCCGTCGCGGATCACCGGCTCGAACTGTTCGTCCAGGGCCGGGACCACGTCCATGTGCGAGTTCAGGATGATCTCCGGCGTACCGGATTCGCGGTTCGACGCGTACAGGATTTGACGCCCCTCGAACTCCTCCGTGCGGCAGAAGATTCCGTGCGATTCGAGGTAGTCGCGCATGACGGCGGTCGCGGCGTTGACGCGTTCCGGGTCGGTCGTGACGGGGCGGGTGCGGATGAGTGTTTCGAGCAGTGCGACGGTATCGTTCATGAGATGATAAACTCCAATTTTAAGTTCGAATGTGATAAGGTTTGTTACTGTTCCGGCGCGGTCAGGACGACTTCGTTCCATTTCTTCAGCGGGATGGTGAACGACGTGCCTTCCTGCCCGTTCCACACCATCGGGGTCCGCGTGCGGAGCTTCATTTCGCCGTCGTGCCGGACTTTGAATTCGATTTTGACGAGGCGGCCGTCCTTCCACTCCGCCGAAACCAAGTCGCCGCCGTGGACGCGAAGACCGTGGAAGGAGCCGTTTGGCCAGTCGGGGAGGTCGACCGGGAGCACGAAGACGCCGCCGGAATCGTTCTGCACGAGCATTTCGCAGATCGCGCCGACGATCCCGAGGTTGCCGTCGATCTGGAACGGCGGATGCGTGGTGAAGAGGTTTTCGAGCGTGTTGTAGCGCAGCAGGCTGTTGACCATTTCGGTGGCTTTCTCTCCGTCGCCGAGCCGCGCCCACAATGCCGCGCGCCAGGGCCACGTCCACGACCGCCGGGCGTCTCCGGTCAGGGCGCGTCCTTCCAGCGCCACGCGCGCGGCCTGGAAGAGTTCGGGCGTCTTCACGGCGTCGATGGAGCTGCCGGGGTAGACGGCGAAGAGGTGCGAGGTGTGGCGGTGGTCGTCGCCCTTCCTGTCGCGGTCGGTCTCCCATTCCTGGAGCTGGCCCCAAGAGCCGATCTTGTTCCCGAGCAGGTTTTTGCGGATTTCGGCGGCGCGTTTCGTGTCGGCGTTGTCGATCTTGAGCTCGCGGGCGATGTCCAGATACTGGTCGAAGAATTCGGCCACGATCTGCTGGTCGTGCGTCACGCCGTCCTCGGTCGGGCCGTGTTCGGGCGACCAGCCCTGCGGGACCACATACGTGCCGTCGGCGCGTTTCTTCAGGCGCTTGAACCAGAATTTCGCGACGCCCTCATAGAACGGCCACGCCTTCTGCTCCAGGAACTTCCGGTCCGCGCCGTACTGCCAGTGCCGGTAGAAATGCTGCGCGATCCACGCCGCGCTGGGCCAGTTCCAGCGCCAGCCGCCCGCGCCGTAGCTGTTCATGCTGGTGCGGAATGTGAATCCGCTGTCTTCGCCCAGGACGGTCTCGGTGTCCTTTGCCGCGACCTGCATCGCCGCCAGCATGAAGTCGAACAGCGGCTCGTGGCATTCGGCGAGGCCGGCGGGCTCCGCGCCCCAGTAGTTCATCTGGATGTTGATGTTCGTGTGGTAGTCGCTGTGCCAGGCGGGCGAATTGCTGTTGTTCCAGATGCCCTGCAGGTTCGCGGGGAGCGTGCCGCGTGCGCTGGACGAGAGCAGCAGGTAGCGGCCGTACTGGAACATCAGCGCGACCAGCCCCGAATCGGTTTTTCCCTCGCGGCAGCGTTTCACGCGCTGGGCGAGCGTGAGCTTCTCCAGTTCGGGGTCGCCGCCGAGGTCGAGCGCCACATTGCTGATGTGGAAACTGAAGCTGTTGCTGTTGCGTCGTTTGAGTTCGGCATAGCCCATCTTCGCGGCATCGGCGATGCGTTTATCCGGCAGGGCGAGCTTCGCCGTCTTTTCTTCCCGGGTGAACTCCACCAGTTTCGGATTGTAGTCGGATTCCGCGGCGAAAAGGACCATGATCTCGCGGCAGTCCTTGAACTCCACGCCGTCCTCCGCCGTGCGGAGCCAGCCGTCCGCGACGACCCGCGCCCGGACCTCGTAGTTCAGGGCGTTCTCCTCCTCGAACCTGCGGCCGAGGTAGCGGTCCGGCACGTCCGTCTTCCTGAACTCCTCCGGGATGATCCCGGAGAAGGCGAAGCCATCCGCATAGTATTTCGTGGTACGGGTGGAAAGGATGGCGCTGTCGCCGGGCGCATCGTAGACGATGCCTTCAATCACGGTGATCCCCTCTCGGGCGTCGCGGTACTCCACGCGGCCGGAAACGGGCGTTTCGGAGGAAACGTGGTAGACGATCGCGGCGGCGCTGGCGAACGCCGTACGGGTCTGCTTGCGGCCGTTCGCCTCGAATTCGACCGTGTGGAAGCCGTGGCCGATGTCGAGCACGCGGCTGTAGTTCTTCGCCTCGGATTCCTTTACGCCGTCGAACTTCACCTTCAGCGTGCCGAGCGGCAGGTAGCAGCCCATTTCCGCATAGTTCGCGTCGGGATTGGGGTTTTTCGGCGGATTGCCGTCGCCGCTCCACAGCGAATCCAGGTTCAGCTGAAGTTCGTCCTCCGCGATCCCGCCGTTGAGCATCGCTCCGAGTGAACCGTTGCCGATCGGGAAATACTGCGACTCCCAGTCCTTCGCGGGCGCGTCCTGCCGGAGCAGAAGGTCCTTCTTCTGCCTGTTCGGGCGGTAGCTCAGGTCGCTTGCCGTAGCAGCGGAGATAATGGCGAGGAATGCGAACGCGGCGAGCAGTATCTTTTTCATGGTCGGAGATCCTTTTTCAGCGGGTGGTGCTGGTCTGATTTTCAGTAGAATATACCATTGCCGTTTCGAAAAGTCAAGAGCCGCCAGAACTTTATCGAAAGATTAACGCTGAGCGTAAACGAAAAACGCGCCCGGAGCGGAAACTCCGGACGCGCTGAAGTTCAAATCTGAATCTTCGGGATGCTGCTTATTCGTCCTCTTCGGAATCGTCGTGGAACTTGCTGATGATGTCGTTCATGACGTTCGGCGGGACGGTCTCGTAGCGCGCGAAATCGACTTCGTAGGAGCCCTGGCCCTGGGTCATGGAACGGAGCTCGGTGGCGAATTTCTGGATTTCGGCTTCGGGGACTTCGGCTTCGAGGACCTGGAGTCCGTCCTGCATGCTCATGCCGAGGATGCGGCCGCGCTTGTGGTTGAGCGCGCCGTTGACGTCGCCGGTGAAGGCGTCGGGGATCATGACCTTGATGTTCATGATGGGCTCGAGCAGGGCCGGGCGGGACTTCGCCATGGCGTCCTTGAAGGCGCGGCGGGTGGCGATCTTGAACGCCATTTCGGAGGAGTCGACTTCGTGGTACTTGCCGTCGAACACGGTCACGCGCATGTTTTCGACCACGCAGCCTGCGAGAGGGCCGCGTTCCATGGCCTCGTGGATGCCCTTTTCGACCGCGGGGATGAAGTTCTTCGGGATGGCGCCGCCGACGATGGCGTTGACGAATTCGTAGCCGCCCTCGAAGGGTTCCATGCGGAGGTGCACTTCGGCGAACTGGCCGTGGCCGCCGGACTGCTTTTTGTGGCGGTAGGCTGCTTCGCCGCGGCCCTGGATGGTCTCGCGGTAGGCGATCTTCGGGAGCTCGAGGCGGACGTCGACCTTGGCGGTCGCCTTGAGGTTCTTGATGGCGATGTTGATGTGCTGTTCGCCCATGCCCTTGAGGAGGGATTCGTGGGTCTCGTCGTTGCGCTCGATGTAGAGGGTCGGGTCGCACTCGGAGAGGCGCTGGAGGCCCTGGATGATCTTGTCTTCGTCGCCGCTCTTGGTGGCGTACAGGGCGAAGGAGATGACGGGCTTCGGATAGACCTGGCGTGGCATGGCGTGGTTGTCCTTGGTGGCGCCGAGGGTGTCGCCGGTGGTGGTGCCTTTGAGCTTGGCGACGCCGACGATGCAGCCGGGGCAGACTTCCTCGACCGGAATCTGGTTCTTGCCCTGGAGCAGGACGAGCTGGCCGACGCGTTCCTTGGTGCCCTTGCTGAGGTTCAGCATGTCCATGTTGCACGAGATCTTGCCGGTGAGGACGCGGAGATACGCCATCTGGCCGATGAAGGGGTCGAGGGCGCTCTTGAAGACGTAGGCGGCCGCGGGGCCGTCTTCCGCCGGGACGACCTCGGTGCCGTCCTCGGCCTTGCGGACGCGTTCGAGCGGGTTCGGCATGAGGGAGACGACGCCGTCCATGAGCTCGGTGACGCCGATGTCCTTGGCGGTGGAGCCGGCGAACACGGGGACGAGGCTGCCGGAGAAGATGGCCTTGTGGAGGCCCTTGGCGATCTC
>JBGUKB010000158.1:0-4420 GCA_045114235.1 Victivallales bacterium | reverse complement strand
CCGTCCAAGAACACGGACGACGCCCTCAAGGAGATCTATAAGCGCATGCGCCAGGGCGATCCGTCCCCGAGCACGGAAACCGCCAGGGCGCTCCTCCAGCACCTCTTCTTCGACAACGAGCGCTACGACCTCGGCCTCGTCGGCCGCTACAAGATCAACGAGCACCTCGGCCTCAACATCGACGAAGAATGCCGCATCCTCACGAAGGAGGACATCATCGAGGCCACCAAGTACCTCATGAACCTCTACAGCCACAACGGTCAGACCGACGACATCGACCACCTCGGCGCGCGCCGCGTCCGTCCCGTGGGCGAACTCCTGCAGAACCAGTGCCGCGTCGGCCTGCTCCGCACGAAGCGCATCGTGAAGGAACACATGACGATGGTCCAGCCCGGCGACACCCCGCTGAAGCTCATCAACCAGAAGATCTTCATCAGCGCCGTCCGCGACTTCTTTTCGCGCAACCAGCTGTCCCAGTTCATGGACCAGACCAACCCGCTGTCCGAACTGACCAACAAGCGCCGTCTCTCCGCGCTCGGTCCCGGCGGCCTCTCCCGCGAACGCGCCGGATTCGAAGTCCGCGACATTCACACCAGCCATTACGGCCGCATCTGCCCGATCGAGACTCCCGAAGGTCCGAACATCGGTCTGATCTCCTCCATGTCCCTGTACTCCCGCATCAATCATTTCGGGTTCCTGGAGACTCCGTATCGCCGCGTCGAGAAGGGCGTGGTCACGAACAAGATCGACTATCTGACCGCCGACAAGGAAGAGAAGTTCGTCATCGCGCAGGCCAACGCTCCGCTCACTCCCCAGCACACCTTCGTCAACCCCACCGTCATGGCGCGTTTCGAGGGCGAATCCGCCGAGCATCCGCGCGAGGAAGTCGACTACATGGACGTTTCCCCGAAGCAGCTCGTCTCCGGCGCGGCCGGCCTGATCCCCTTCCTGGAACACGACGACGCCAACCGCGCCCTGATGGGATCGAACATGCAGCGCCAGGCCGTCCCGCTCATGACCACGGAATCCCCGTACGTCGGGACCGGGCTTGAACACAAGATCGCCGTGGATTCGCGCGCCGTGCTCAGCGCCGACCGTGACGGCATCGTGGCGGAAGTCAGCGCCGACCATGTCGTGGTCACCAGCGACGGCAAGGTCATCGGCGAGACCTCCGACAAGAATCCGACGACCTACAAACTCATCAAGTTCCTCCGCAGCAACGCCGGCACGTGCGTCAACCAGGTGCCGATCGTCCGCTCCGGCATGACGATCCGCAAGGGCGATCCCATTGCCGACGGCGCCGCCACGCAGGGTGCCGAGCTCGCCCTCGGCAAGAACGTCCGCGCGGCCTACATGCCGTGGTGCGGATACAACTTCGAAGATGCCATCGTGCTCAGCGAACGCCTTGTGAAGGAAGACGTCTACACCAGTCTCCACATCGACGAGTTCGAGATCGAAAGCCGCGAGACCAAGCTCGGCAACGAAGAGATCACCTGCGATCTGCCGAACGTCGGCGAGGAAGCCCTCCGCAACCTCGACGCCCACGGCATCGTCCGTCTCGGCACCGAGGTCAAGCCCGGCGACATCCTCGTCGGCAAGATCACCCCTAAGTCCGAGACCGAGCTCGCGCCCGAGGAACGCCTCCTGCGCGCCATCTTCGGCGAAAAGGCCGCCGACGTCAAGGACTCCAGCCTCACCGTTCCCAGCGGCAAGGGCGGCGTCGTGATGGACATCCGCATCGAATACGCCAAGGAATCCGGCCAGCAGGCCATGACGAAGACGGAGCAGAAGCGCGCCCTGAAGCGCGCCAAGGATACCTACCGCGAACAGTTCGGAGCCGAAATCGACTCCCTGGTCGAACGCCTCTCCGCCATGCTCCTCGGGCAGAAGCTTCCGAAGCCGATCTACACGCACAACGAGGATACCGACGAGGACGTCGTCCTGGTCACCTCCAACCGCAAGGTCACGCGCCCCTCCATCGCCAAGCTCGCGAACGCCTACAACAACTGGAGCATGGAGGAATGCGAGATCCGCGACCAGCTGAAGGAAGTCTTCGACGACTACATCCCGCGCTTCCGGATCATCGAGCAGACCCGCGCCGACGCCATGAACGCCGTCAGCGACAACAACGCCGAGGAACGCGGCCCGATCAAGCGCGTCAAAGTCTACGTCGCCTCCAAGCGCAAGATCCAGGTCGGCGACAAGATGGCAGGCCGCCACGGCAACAAGGGTATCGTCTCCCGTATCGTCCCGATCGAAGACATGCCGTTCACCAAGGACGGCCGTCCGGTCGACATCGTGCTGAATCCGCTGGGCGTGCCTTCCCGCATGAACATCGGACAGGTCCTGGAAGCCCACCTGGGCTGGGCCGTCAGCATGCTCGGCGTCAAGGTCGCCACCCCGGTGTTCGACGGCATCTCCGAGGAGAAGATCATCGACATGATGCGCGAAGCGAACGCCAAGGTCGAACAGGAGACCGGCGAGAACTTCCACTGGGGCTTCAAGACCGTCAACGGCGAAGAAGTCTTCGACGGCAAGACCGACCTCTTCGACGGCCGCACCGGCAACCGGTTCGATCAGCGCGTTATGGTCGGCGTCGTCTATATGCTCAAACTCGACCACCTGGTCGCCAACAAGATCCACGCGCGTTCCATCGGCCCGTACTCGCTCGTCACCCAGCAGCCGCTCGGCGGCAAGGCGCAGCACGGCGGCCAGAGATTCGGCGAAATGGAAGTGTGGGCGCTCGAAGCCTACGGCGCGGCGCACACCCTGCAGGAAATGCTCACGGTGAAGAGCGACGACGTGACCGGCCGTACCCGCATCTACGAGTCGATCGTCCGCGGCCAGGGCATCCTGGAACCCGGCCGTCCCGAATCCTTCAACGTCCTGCTCAAGGAACTCCAGTCGCTGGGCCTTGACGTGCAGACGGTGAAACGTTCCGAAAATCCGAGTAAATAACCGAAGGGGGAAGAGATACTATGATTGACAGCTCTTACAACCGGGACGCCCGCGAACCCTACCAGCCGCTGAGCCAGTTCGAGGCGGTCGTAATCAAAGTCGCGTCTCCCGAAGTCATCCGCTCCTGGAGCCACGGCGAGGTCAAGAACCCCGAGACGATCAACTACCGCAGCTTCAAGCCCGAAAAGGGCGGCCTGTTCTGCGAAAAGATCTTCGGACCGTACCGCGACTGGGAATGCAGCTGCGGCAAGTACAAACGCGTCAAGAACAAAGGCATCATCTGCGAACGCTGCGGCGTCGAAGTCTGCCATTCCAAGGTCCGCCGCGAACGCATGGGCCATATCGAGCTCGCCGTTCCCGTGTCCCACATCTGGTTCTTCAAGTGCATGCCCAGCCGCATCGGCCTCATGCTCGAAAAGACCGCCCGCGAACTCGAACGCATCATCTACTATGAAGTCTGGGTCGTGACCGATCCCGGCGACACCCCGCTGACCCTCGGCGAAACCCTCGACGGCATGCAGTACCAGCAGGCGCGTTCCGAGTATGGCGACGGTTTCCGCGCCGAAATGGGCGCCCCCGCCGTCCGCACGCTGCTGGAGCAGATCGACCTGGAACCTCTGCGCGCCCAGCTTGAAGTGGACTTCGCGTCCACCCACAACAAGGCGACCCGCAAGAAACTTTCCAAGCGCCTCCGCCTCGTTGAAGGCTTCATCAAGAGCAATTCGCGTCCCGAATGGATGATCCTCGAGGTCCTCCCGGTCATCCCGCCCGACCTGCGCCCGCTCGTTCCCCTCGAAGGCGGCCGTTTCGCCACCTCCGACCTCAACGACCTCTACCGCCGCGTGATCAACCGCAACAGCCGCCTGAAAGGCATGCTGCAGACCCACACGCCCGAGGTCATCATCCGCAACGAAAAGCGCATGCTTCAGGAAGCCGTCGACGCCCTGCTCGACAACGGCCGCCACGGCCGCGCCGTCACCGGCGCCGGCAGCCGCCCGCTGAAGAGCCTCAGCTGCATGCTGAAGGGCAAACAGGGCCGCTTCCGCCTGAACCTGCTCGGCAAACGCGTCGACTACTCCGGACGCTCGGTCATCGTCGTCGGTCCCGAACTCAAGCTCATGCAGTGCGGCCTCCCCAAGAAGATGGCGCTCACGCTCTTCGAGCCCTTCATCATCCGTTACCTCAAGGAACGCGGCCATGCGCATACCGTGCGTTCCGCCAAGAAGATGATCGAACGCGGCGCGCCCGCCGTGTGGGACATCCTCGAAGAGGTCACGAAGGGACACCCGGTGATGCTCAACCGCGCGCCGACCCTGCACAGGCTCTCCATCCAGGCGTTCGACCCGATCCTGATCGAAGGCTCCGCCATCCGCCTGCATCCGCTCGTCTGCACGGGCTACAACGCCGACTTCGACGGCGACCAGATGGCCGTCCACGTACCGCTGTCCGCCGCCGCCCAGCT
>JBGUKB010000157.1:0-17451 GCA_045114235.1 Victivallales bacterium | reverse complement strand
GAGGTTGTGCTCGATGACGAGGATGGTGTTTCCCTTGTCGCGGAGCATCATGAGGACCTGGAGGAGCTGGCGGATGTCGGCGAGGTGGAGTCCGGTCGTGGGCTCGTCGAGGATGTAGAGGGTATTGCCGCGCGGTATCTTGGCGAGCTCGGTGGCGAGCTTGACGCGCTGGGCTTCGCCGCCGGAAAGGGTGGTGGCGCTCTGGCCGATGGAGATGTAGCCCAGGCCGACGCTTTCCAGCGTTTTGAGCTTGCGCGCAATGGGCGTGACGGCAGAGAAGAACTCGACGCCCTCGGACACGGTCATGTCGAGGATTTCGGAGATGTTCTTCTTCTTGTAGGTGACGGACAGCGTCTCCTCGTTGAAGCGGCGTCCGTGGCACACGGGACACTCCACGTACACGTCCGGCAGGAACTGCATTTCGATGCGGCGGATGCCGTCGCCCTGGCAGTCCTCGCAGCGTCCGCCCTTCACGTTGAAGCTGAAGCGGCCGGGGCCGTAGCCGCGGACCTTGGATTCGGGCAGGGAGGCAAAGAGGTTTCGGATGGCGGAGAAGAACCCGGTGTAGGTGGCGGGGTTGGAACGCGGGGTGCGGCCGATCGGGGTCTGGTCGATCATGATTGCCTTGTCGATGAACTCGAGGCCGCGAATTTCCCTGTGCGCGCCGACCTCGCCCGCGTCGGCGAGCTCGAACCGGTGTTCCAGCGCGCGGCGGAGGATGCCGTTCACGAGCGAGGATTTGCCGGAGCCGGACACGCCGGTCACGCAGGTGAATACGCCGAGCGGGATCTTCACGTTGATGTTTTTGAGGTTGTTGTGGGTGGCGCCGAGGATTTCGAGGTACTTGCCGGAGCCCGAGAGGCGTTTCTCCGGGACGGGGATGGACTCCTCGCCGGAAAGGAATTTGCCGGTGAGGGAACGCGGGCAGTTGACGAGCTCGGCGGGCGGACAGGCGGCGACGATCTCGCCCCCGTGGACGCCGGCGGCGGGGCCGAGGTCGATCACGTAGTCGGCGCTCTGGATGGTCTCCGGGTCGTGTTCGACGACGACGACGGTGTTTCCGATATCGCGGAGGTTTTTGAGCGTGGCGAGGAGCTTGGCGTTGTCGCGCTGGTGCAGGCCGATGCTGGGCTCGTCGAGGATGTAGATGACGCCGACGAGGCCGCAGCCGAGCTGGGTGGCAAGGCGGATGCGCTGGGCTTCGCCGCCGGACAGCGTGCCAGATTCGCGCGTGAGGGAGAGGTAGCCGAGGCCGACGTTCTTCAGGAACATGAGGCGGCTGCGGATTTCCTTGAGGAGTTCGGCGGCGATCTTGTCCTGCACGTCGGTGAGCTTGAGGTCCGCGAGGAAATCCAGCGCGGCGGACACGCTCTTGCAGTTGAAATCGTGGATGCTGGCTCCGCCGATCTCGACGGCGAGGCTTTCCGGGCGCAGGCGCGCGCCGTGGCAGGCGGGACAGGTCTTCCGCATGGTGAGCTCAAGCAGGCGCGTGCGGACACTCTCGAATTCGGAGTCCTGGCTGCGGCGCTGGAGATTGGCGAGGATGCCCTCGAACGGCTTCTTCATTTCGTGACGCTTGCCGCGCATGTAGAAACTGAAGTCGATGATCTCGTCGCCGCTGCCGTAGAGCAGGACATTGCGGACGTGTTCGGGGAGGTCGCGCCACTTGGTGTCCATCAGCTTCGGGATACCGTAGTGGGCGGCGATGCACTTGAGCATGTGATTGTAGTAGATGATAAGGCGGTGCGCGCCGCGACGCCAGGCGGGGACGGCTCCGTGGCGGAGCGTGGCGTTTTCGTCCTCGACGACCTTCGCGGGGTCCATGACCTGGAGCGAGCCGATGCCGCTGCAGACCGGGCATGCGCCGTAGGGGCTGTTGAACGAGAAATTGCGCGGTTCGGGCGGGGAGATGCTGATGCCGCAGTCCTCGCAGGAGAGGTGTTCGCTGATGAGCTCCTCCGTCCAGACTTTTTCGCCGGAGACAAACGTGGCGTCACGGTCCTCCAGCAGGAGCAGCATGACGCCGTCGCCGAGCTTCAGGGCGGATTCGATGGAGTCGTTGAGCCGGGATGGTTCGAGCTTGCCGCAGACGAGACGGTCGACGACGGCTTCGATGTTGTGCTTGACCTTCTTGTCGAGCGGAGCGATCTGCTCGTCCAGCGCGACGATCTTCCGGTCGATCCGGGCACGGACGAAGCCGTCCTTGCGGAGCTTGTCCAGGATGTCGCGGTGTTCGCCCTTGCGGCCGCGGACGACGGGCGCGAGGATCATCATGGCGGGCCCGGCGGGGAGCTGGAGCAGGCGGTCGCGGATGCGTTGCGCGGACTGCGCGGCGAGGACCTTGCCGCACTTGGGACAGTGCGGTGTGCCGACGTGGGCGTAAAGCAGGCGGAGATAGTCGTAGATCTCCGTGACGGTCGCGACCGTGGAACGCGGATTGGAACCGGCGGAGCGCTGTTCGATGGCAATGGACGGGGAAAGCCCCTCGATGTGGCGGACTTTCGGCTTGCCCATGCGGTCGAGGAACTGGCGGGCATAAGCGGAGAGGCTTTCGACGTAGCGGCGCTGGCCCTCGGCGTAGAGCGTGTCGAACGCGAGCGAGGACTTGCCGGAGCCGGAAAGCCCGGTGATGACGGTGAGACGGTCACGCGGGATCGTGACGTCGACGTTTTTCAGGTTATGTTCGGCAGCGCCGTGGATGATGATGTCCTGCATGTTGACCGCGTCCGTTTCGTGTAAGTTCAAGTAGTGCTGTGTCCCGGTTCGGTGTTGGCGGCCGGGTGCGAGGAAGAGATGAAGCGCGCCGCCTTGCGCTGCCGGCGTTTCTCGAACTGGAACATCTGGATGGCGTTCCAGCTGTTGTGCCAGAGGATGTAGAACAGCGGGCCGAGGGCGGCGACGGGCGAGGCGAAGGTGATCGCCAGGTAGATCGTGAAGGAGGTGTTTTTCTGGCCGAGGAGCTGGCTGGATTCGAGCTTGCAGCGGCGCGGTCCGATCAGCCATCCGGTGAAGAAGTTCAGGATGCAGACGGCGAGCGTGGCGCAGCCGATCTGAAGAAGGATCGTGACGGCGCTGATCTCCTGTTCGTCAAACGTCTTGCGCGCCATGCCGCCGAGGATGAGGAGCATGATGGACCATGCCCAGAGCGCGTGCGGAGCGATCCTGTACTTGGCGAAGTCGGCGAGCCACGGCCAGAAATGCAACAGGACGCGCGAAAGGAAGACGGGGAGCGCCATCACGAACGCAATGTTCAGGAAGACCTCGTTGACGAATTCCCATCTCAGCTGGCCCGTGACGAGCGGAAGCAGGCCGATCAGGAAGAGCGAGATGCCTAGGTCGCTGATGAGGAATCCCATCAGCACCGTGGCGACGTTTCCGCCCAGGAACGCGATCACGACCGGGGCGGCGGTGGCGGTGGGGGAGATCGCCGTGAAGAAGACGGCTTTCGCGACCTCGGTATTGCCGCCGCAGAACCAGCAGGCAAGAAGCCATGCCAGGACGCCGATCGCGAGGTTGGCGGCAAGCAGATACCAGTGGTACAGGCGTATTTTCAGGCCGCTGAACTTGATGCCGAGGCAGGCGTTCAGGAGCATGACGACGAGCAGCCAGCGGACCATGAAGGATGCACGGGACATCCAGGGGAAACAGAGTCCGATGAAGAGCGGGATGATGATTTTTGCGGGCTGGCTGAGCGCTTTCCACATAGGGAGATATCTTTTATCAAGGCTGTAAGACGCGGGTGCGAAAAAGTAAAGAAATAATATAGCTCCGAAAGGATGTTTTTTCAAGACCGGAAAGCATTGTCGGCGAAACGAGGACGGAAAGAGCTGGAGGATATTATGTGTCGAACGTATCCGATAGAAACGAGAATGTGTTGTGTTTTTCCGAAGTCCCGAAACGGGAAAAACGAAGCTTTGTTGAAGAATCCGTGCGGCGTCGCCGGGGCCGGATGCGTGATTTCCCGCGGCAGGGAAGATCCGGAAGGAAAGCCTCGAAAAGGGACAAAGAAAACGAAGAACCGTGTGGAAAAGAAGTCGGGACGATGCCGCGGCGGCGTCCGCACGGACTCTGATTGAACGAAAAAACGGAACTTACGGACGGAAGTGGAGGAACAATGAAGCTGACGGAATACTTTCTGCCGTACCAGAGACGATGGATCCTGGACGACGCCCGAATGAAGCTGTACGCGAAATCGCGGCGGATCGGTATCACGTATGCCACGAGCTTCCGCGTGAATGATAAATGCCTGAGGCGGCCGGGGACGGTGCAGTGGGTCACCAGCCGCGACGAATTCACCGCCCGCGAGTTCATCACGGACTACATCGGGAAATGGGCGGCGGCGGCGAACGCGGTCTGCCGCGGCCTCGCCGGGGAAACCGCCGCGGTCATCGATCCTCTGCACGGGATCCGCGCCTACACGGCGGAGTACGGCAACGGCAGCCGGGTCGTCAGCCTGTCCAGCACGCCCGAGGCGTTCGCCGGGAAGGGCGGCGACATCCTGATTGACGAGGCGGACCTGCACAAGGACAGCGGAAAAGTGATCGACATGGCGCTGCCCTGCACCACGTGGGGCGGCCAGTTGGAGATGGTGTCCGCGCTGAGCGTGGACGGAAGCAGCGAATCGCCGTTCTGCCGGATGCTTCACGAGGCGGAACACGGCGCGAACGCGATGGGATGGAGTGTTCACAGAACGAGCATCCTGGACGCCGTGGAAGAGGGGTTTGTGGAACGCGTCAATGCCGTGACAGGATGTGACCTGGGCCGCGAAGAATGGCTGAAGCTGATGCGGGCGAAATGCCGCACGGAGGATGCCTGGCGGACGCAGTATCTGATCGAGGCGTCCGAGGCGGGCGCGGCGTTGCTCGACTACGGCATGATCGGCGCGTGCGAAAACGATGCCGCCGATTTGGAGAAAGCATTAAGTGAGCATCCGAAAGCAATACGGTATGCCGGGTACGACGTGGGGCGGAAAAAAGATGTCGGGGTATACTTCGAGCTGACGCGCATCGGGGACATCCTGTGGCAGAGCGGATATGAGGTCATGGAAAACATGCCGTTCCGCATGCAGGCGGACACGCTGGCGCGCCGCCTGGACGACGCCCGGCTGGAACGCCTCTGCATCGACGCGACCGGGATCGGGATGATGCTGGCGGAGGAGATGCAGGAACGCCACGGCAAATACCGCGTGGAGAGCGTGACGTTCACCGCTCCGGTGAAAGCCGCGCTGGCGATGCCGGTCCGGGCGGCGTTCGAATCGCGCGGCATCAGGATAACAGCCGACGATGTGCTGCGGCACGACCTGCACAAGATCGTGCGGAGCGTGACCGCCGCGGGGAACGTGCGCTACGACGCCGAGCGCGACGAATCCGGGCATTCGGACCGGTTCTGGGCGCTTGCGCTGGCTGTCCATGCGGCGGGGCGCGGAAACGAGGCGCGGTGGGGGATCGACCCGCTTCCGCCTCATGAACGGCGCATGGAAGAACGGTTTTTCGGTTTTTGAACATACGACAGCTTCAATAACCCCTGCGGAATCAACTGCAAATCCGCCGGGACAAGACAAACACAACATAGGAGCAGGAAATGGGAACTGTAAAACAGGATGCGAACGGAGTCCCGGAGGAATGGACTCTGCTGCATGCGGGCGTGAACCGGCTCGTGAAAAACGGAAAGGACTATGAGCTGCATTTGTGCGTGGAGGACCTGGACGCAATCGCGGCGTACCAGGCGAAGAAAGGCGAGGCGATCCCGATCGACTCGAACCATTACCTCCATATCCTGGCGGAGAAGCACGGCGTGGAGGAGAGCGAAGCGCTGCGGCTGATCCCGTCGGGTGTGGCGGCGATGGGGTTCGGGACGCTGTTCCGCGAGGGCGATGAACTGCGCATCCGCGCGGAATGGACGCCGAGCGCGTACGAACTGCTGAAGGAAAAGATATTCCGCTACTGTTCGCCGGTTATCCGCGGGCTGAAGGAAGGCCCGGTCCGCATCACGAGCGTGGCGATGGAGAATGAACCCGCGCTGAACTGCGAGGATGTTCTGGCGGCGGGCGGCGAAGGAGAAGACGCCGACCCGGAGGACATCGGGCGGAACGCCGTCGAACTGAGACGTCTTCAGGACCCGATCGAACGCGCGCTCGGCCGTCTGCTGGGGAAAGATATCTGGAACAAGATCGTGCTGTCCGGCGAGGACGACGAGGAAGGCGCGTTCGAGCGTACCGCTGCCGCGATCGAGGAGAAAGCCGATGCCATCGCCGCCTTGCGCGAAGGGTTGGGCGTGGCGGACGGCGAACCCGACGAAGCGATGTCCGAGGCGTTGGCCGCCATGAAAGTGCGCGCCGATCAGGCGGACGCCCTGCGGCAGGAACTCGACGCGCTGGCCTGCGCCGCCGAGGAAAAACGCAAGGCGGAGCTGATCGAGCAGGGGCTTCAGGAAGGGAAGCTGACGCATGCGCTGGAAGGCTGGGCGAGAACCCAGGACTGCGCTGTGCTGGCATCCTACCTGGAGCACGCGCCCGCCGTGGTGCCGGGCCGCATGGCGTTCGCGCCGGACAAACGGCATGCGCCGGACCGGAGCCTGACTTGGGCGGACGAGGAAATGATCCGGAAATTCGGATTCGACAAAGACGAATACCAACGCGCCATGCACGGCTGAGAAGCCGCGGCGCAAAAACAATCACAACAGAAGGAGACATGAACCATGTCAGCACTCACTGAAGCCAGAGACACCAGAGAAATCGCGGCCGGCGGCGTCCGTTACACGCGTGAATTCACCGTCGCGTCGGGCAGCACCGTCTACGCGGGCGCCATCACCGCCGTCAACTCCAGCGGAAACGCCGTCCCCGCCACGTCCGCGGGCGCCATCACCGTGGTCGGCCGCGCCGAAAACACGGCGGCCGGCGGCGAAACCGTCAAAACCCGTTCCGGCATGTTCCTCTACAGCCCGGTCAGCAGCGGCGCGTTCGCGGCGAACGACGTGAACAAGACCTGCTACGTGAAGGACGACCAGACCGTCACGCTGACCGGCGGCACGGCAGCCGTGGTCGCGGGTGTCGTCCGCGATGTGCTTCCCGACGGCATCGTGGCGGAAATCGGCAACGGCCCGCGCTGAGCCGTTTTTCCGAGTTCAAAAAACAGACAAAACCAACTTGAAAAAGGAAAACGTATATGGAACTCAATCATGAAACTCTGTCCGCCATGCGGACCAGCTTCAATCTGAAGTTCAAACAGGCGGTCGAAGGTGCGGAGACGATCTACCGCGACCTCGCCGACATCGAAGGCGACCCGAAGCACACCGCCATGGAAATCCCGTTCCTCGACGCCTTCGCCGGAATGCGCGAATGGCTCGGCCCGCGCCAGATCAAGAACCTCGCCACGCACAAGATCCGCCTCGTGGAACGTCCCTGGGAGGACACCGTGGCGATCCCCGTCCGCGACGTCGAGTCCGACAACTGGGGCATCTACGGCACGCTCGTCGCCGCCA
Source organism: Victivallales bacterium (assembly GCA_045114235.1). Taxonomy (GTDB): domain Bacteria; phylum Verrucomicrobiota; class Lentisphaeria; order Victivallales; family UBA1829; genus UBA1732. Next base: position 9,972 of record JBGUKB010000157.1, on the reverse strand, counting down.
TGGGCGAGGCGGGCGAACAGCTGTGGGACACCCTCTTCACCGAGGCGCTCGTGAATCCGCCGAACTGGATCGACGGCGCAAGCTTCTACAACAGCAGCCGCAAGTACGGCCCGAGCACGATCAACAACGTCACGACCAACGCCCTGACGTTTGCCAACTTCGGCTCGTTCTTCACCCAGATGTACTCCTTCCGCGGCCACAACGGCCAGCCCGTCAACACGCGCCCGACCCACCTGATCGTCGGTCCCGCGCTGGAGGACACCGCCCGCGAGATCCTGTACTCCGACACCTACCGCGACAGCAGCGACCAGGAATTCGCCAATCCGCACAAGGACAAGGTCAAACTGGTCGTCAGCCCGCGCCTCACCGGCACGAACGCCAACTACTGGTTCCTGGGCCGTTTCACCGGCGCGCTGAAGCCCATCCTGGTCCTGAAGAACAAGGAAGCCTCCCTCACGATCCTGAACCAGCCGAACGACGAAAACGTCTTCATGGACGGCAGGATCCTCTTCGGCGCCGAAGCGTACGGCAACGCGGCCGCGTTGTTCCCGCATCTGCTGGGACGCGGCGGCACCGCGGCAGGCTGAACCGCCGCATGACAAACGGCTGACGGTCGAGGGGGAGGGGACACGGGAATCCGCCGCGAGACATTTCTCCTTGGCGCGGAGGCGGACCGTTTTTGAACTCATTTCAAACACGGCATCCGCCGTACGGATTCTCCGCCCTTCCCCCCTGCCGTGATCAGCCGTTTTTTGTCGTCGGCAGCATACACCAAAACGAAAAAGAGAAAGGATCGTCTCATGGCATACGCCACGATCAATGAATTGAAAGTGCGTCTCGGTCAGGACTATGCAGGCCTGTACGGCAATGACGAAGCCGGCACGGCGACAGCGCAGGCGGACCTGGACGCCTCCGCGGCGGAAATCGACGCGCCCGCGGGATGCCGTTACGAAACGCCGGTTTCGTCCGGGCGCGCCGAGGCGCTGCTCCGCGACTGGAATCTGACGCTGTGCGAAGAACGCGCCCGGGTGCGCTGTGCGGGCGACTCCTTGCCCGACAAACTCAAAATGCGCATCGGCCATGTACGCGATTCGCTCGCGAAAACCGCGTCCGGCGAACTGGTCCTGCCCGGCGCCGCGGAATCCGTACGCGGACAGGGGTTCTCCACGGTCGCCTGCGACGCCCCGGTCTTCACCCGCGAGAGCATGAAAGGTTACTGACATGCGCGCAATGGGATTGATTTCCGGCTGGGACGGCGGCGGATTCGACATCGCCATGCGGAACATCCGCGTCCGTTCGACGCTGACCGGGACCGTGTCCGTCCACGCGGAAGACGGCAAAAAAGACCGGCTCGCCGCCACAAGCCGCCGTACGGAGCTCGAATTCGACGGACTTGTGGAAGGCGGCAACATCCCGGAAGCCGGGGAAACGCTGGTTTTCCGGGAAAAAACGTTCCTCATCACGTCGGCCGTCCTGACTGCGGAAAAGGGAAAATACCAGCGGTTCGCGGTGAAGGCGGAACGCAGCGACGAAGCCGAAGTGTCGGGACTTTAACGTCCTGACGGAACGAGGACAGCAAAACGAAGAACAACGGGAGACAGAAATGAACGGAGAAACGGCAGTCCGGGCGGAAGCGCCGGATAACGAATATGATCCGGAAACGGAAGTCATTATGGAGATCCTGAGGCAGATCAACGCCGAACTCGACGAGATCGCCGAGAAACTCGACGAAATCGGGACGGTCGACTGAGGCAAGGGGGGAATATGCTCAAACTGAAACATAAAAGCATCGTCCGGCGCAGGGATTCCGGCGGAGCCTCTTACCGCGAGGTCTATTACGGGACGAGGGAAGAGGTGGAGGAACGAAGCAACCGCCTGGCGATCGGCGACCGGGACAAATCCGGCGAATATGAACTGGTTTCCTGGCGCACCCGCCAGATCGGCGGCCCGGTCTACGAGATTGAGCTCAACTGGGAGAACCTGAACGCCGGCAGCAATCTGCGGTTCCTGATCGGACGCCACGGCCCGAAGGAACATATGCTGGACGTGAGCGTCATGTCCGTGCCGCTGGAACGCCACTCCGACTACCGGACGAACTGGAACTACTGCCTTGCGGCAAAAGGAACGGACGCGGTCCCGGCGTGGTGGACGACCGCGACGGATCCCGTCCTGACCGCGGAGCAGCGCGCCGCTTACCGCTGGGTGAAGTCGCCGCAGGCCGTCGCTTCGCTCGGAGAGTCGTGGCACCTGCTGAAAATGCCGGTCATGAACTGCGAAACGTGGCTGATGCCGAGCTACACCATCACGGAGTTCAGCCGCCACAGCTCGTTGCGGGACGCCTCGTGGGCTGCGGCCGCATGCGCCGGGAAGATCGATACCCCCGCGCTCGGGGATTTCGGCGTGGGCGTGACGAACTGGCTGAACCTCGGCGGACAGATCCATCCGGACGGCCGCCGCTACATGGCGAAGGTCACCTACAAGGCGTCTCCCGATCCGGCCGGATGGGACAGCACGCTGTACGAATCCGCGGAGGAGGACGGCGCATGATCGTACCCAGACTGGAATCCGGCGAGAATCTTTTCGAGGTCCTTCGCGAAAAGTTCAACGCGTTGGCGGATGCCGTCGAGCAGCTCGACAGGCTCGCGTCTGCCTCCCCGCTTCTGGACGTCCTCGACACCGGCGCTGGCAAGCTCATCCGGTGGAATGGCCCGGAACCGGAAAACACGGGCGCCGCTTCCGGCGGAGAAAACGTTCCGGCCGGGTATGCCGGGGCTTTTGCCGTGGAGCTTGTCGGGGGGACATCCGCACACATTTTCAACGGGGCGAATCCGGCTGGAGACTATGCAGGGGAAATCCGCATCGGAAACACGTTCCACAACATGCCGGCCGGAACGGTCCCGGTCACGCCGGGCGAGCCTGCCTGGATCTATCTGACCGTGTACTACGATACGACGGCCACGTCTCCCGCTTTGGCGTACGGTTTCGCAAATACGTTGTCCGGAGCTGTTACCGGGCCGCAGGGCTGGTACAAAATTCTGGCGAACATCAGCTCAACGGGGGCTGTAACGCAAGTGCATCTGGGCGGCAGCATCGAGATCAGCGGGAGATGGGTCTGATGAGCTGGGACGACTATCACCTGAACGATCCGATGTTCTGCACGCCGCTTCCGGTAATGCGCGGCCTGGTGTCCGCGCTCTGCGAACGCCGGGCAGCCGTGGACTCCGAATTCCACGCAAGCTGCACGTCGTCCGGTACGTCCGTGGCCGTCGAAAACCGGCTGGCGCACATCCTCACCGGGGAATGGTACGACAACGCCGATCCGCGGGAGATCCCGTTCCGGGAGATCAAAAAAGAGTATGCCTACGATGAAATCTGGGGATATTCCCGATATTTATCGTTCATGCACATCTTCGACGCATTCCTCGTTCATACGCTTGAGGAATACGGCGCACGCCGGTTTGCGGACAGCGCAGGGAATACGGTCTACGGTTCGCTTGATGACCTCGCGTCGGCGCTATCGGAACCCCTGATCGTGCCGGAAACTGTCCCGGAGAACACGCCTTACCCGAAGGCTTTGGTCGACGGCACATTTCGGGTCTGCCTGAACGCCGCCTGGGCTTCGCAGCGGACCAGAATGCTGAAACTGCTCCGGTTCGTGCGCGTTGCCGACGGCGGGTTCATGATGCGCCACGCATACTCGCCGGCCGATCTGCACAGTTTCGGCGTGTCGCCGCAGGCGGCTTACGACGCGATCCCCGAATGGACTTTTTACGAAACCGAGTTTGGCGGATGGTCTTTCCCGCTTCAATGCTATTTGAACTGCGAATACACCGGGCTGTCCGATCCGAACGAGCGATGGTCCGTTGTTTCCGCATGGGAACCGGTGCTGCTCACGCCGGAACACCATGGCTGTTCAATTGCGTCCGACGGCAGGATCATGTTCGACGCGGTCGATCTGCGGGAGCGGGACGAAGACGGAAACCCTGTTGAGGACGAATACAACACATACGTTTTCGATCCGCTCTGCACGGCTGTGTCGTCCGGGGCGAACATGCTCGTTCTGAGCAGCGGCGTTTTTGCTTCCTGGGGGTACGGCTCGGCATCCGGCATCGGCGGCTCCGAGACTGCGCCGGACAGTTACATTCGCGGATGGCAAGCTCAAAATGTCAAAGTCATCTACGATTACGAATCAAATTTCAACTTCAAACAAGGGGAATGATATGCAGGACATCGTTTTTTATGCGGCAGCGGGCGAGACGCTCGGATTGGTGCGGGATTATTCGAACATGAACAATTCATCCGCGCCTATCCTGACACTCGGAATCTCCGTGTGTCTCAAAATAAGGCTTTTTGCGAACATCAATACCGCAAGTCCGTATCCGATTGCCAAGTTCAACGGCATTACAGACTGGCGGTGGAGCATGGACTCCGATTTCGACCGGAGAACCGCCTGCAAATTGGTTGCGGATGCGGGCGGCATCTCTGTTCACACCGTGACCGATACGGTCAACGGTGAGACCAAGGACTTTACGGAATTTGTGATCCCGATTTCCAACATGAATACGGAAGAACTCACGGAATGGCTCGGCAACGAAAAAGTGAAAACCGGTCTGACCGGGGAGCTCGTCGGATACGACAGTGGAGGGAATGGCGTCTTTGTGCTTCAGATCGAGGATTTTTCCGTGAGAAACTTCATGTCGGGACTCAGAGACCCGACCGCCGTGGATGAAGGGATCGTAACCCGTTCCATTGCGGAACACATGATCCAGACGGCCGTATCTTCCTCGGCGGCTACAAAACAGGATAAACTGAACCCGTCCAATGGCGGAACCGGGATCGCTGTCTCAAGTACGGGCGTCATCAGTGTTTCAGACATTCCTCAGAGCGCCGTGACGGGACTGACGGCATCGTTGACAGGACTCTCCGCTTCGCTTGCAGGAAAGCAAAATACCCTCACGGCCGGTTACAGAATGGCGATCGTGAACGGTTCCACCGTGGAGCAGACGCGCTATTTCGCGATTGAGCCGTCCATAACCGCACCCGCGAACCAGACCACGACTGTCGTGCTCAGCGCCGGAAAAGCATATGAGATCCATGCCGTGGCCCCCAATGCAAAAGTGCTGCTGAATCGTGAAGAGCCCGTCGGCGGCGCCTGTACATTCGGTTTGGAGGGACATGCAGAAATATACGTCGCAAATACAGGCTACGTCGTGACCGGCTCGAACGTCGTCCTCGCGAATCCTCTTGAACCGGACGCGGTGAACAACTGCACCGTGCGGTTCCACGACGGCCTCGCGATTATCAGCGTGGAAGACCACGTCGCGGGATACATCGTCGTTTCCGCGACCGGAAGCACTGCGGGAACGCTCCCCTATGCGCTCAGTTCCGCTTCACAGGAATATGTGGCGTTCGACGCAACTCTCAACGGTCAGACGCTCGACCTCGGCGGTGCGGTCACGAACGGCGAAAAGCACGTGGTCGGCAACGGCTACACGGAAACCATTATCAGCGGCGGAATCAACTGCACCTCGAAGACGACATTCTCCAACCTCGGTATGAACGGCGTGGTTGTTTCTTCCGGCACGCTCACGCTCGGAGATGTCTACATTCCGAACGGCGCGACTGTCGCGGTCAGCGGCGGCGGTCTTGCCATTGAAAAAGTCACGGGCAATGGCGGCGTTATTGACCTCGGTGGAACAAACGTTGACCTTGTGTACGGGTATCAGCTTTTCGCGAGCGGTTGTACAATTGCTGGCGGCAGTTCTGTAACGTGTGGGGGCATACGCTGTGGCAATACTAACGCGAGGGCGTATATTGGCGATTGTGTATTCAGCGGAAATCGGGGAAATTACGGCGGTGCGCTTTCGTGTGAATCCGGCTATATGCAAGTAAGTGGCTCGACTGTGACGGGCAATGTCGGGAGTTTTGGTGGCGGTGCGCTTGTCACTGGAATCGGAAGTGCGACATTCACCGACACGATTATCTCCGGCAATTCGCCGTCGAATGACCTTCGTTTTGCCGGAAGCGGAAGCGCATCTTTTTCGGGATGCAATATTGGTGTGTGCGTTACCTCGGGTGGTACAATGACACTTGAGGGGAGCAACACCATCAAAAGCGTTACTGGCTCGCAAAGTGGCGTTGTCACCATTTCGAGCGGCGCAATCGTTGACCTGACAGGCAACGCGAACGCCACGCCGATTGCTCCGGGCGGCGGCGTGACCTTCGCTCCGGGCGACGCGACCGTGTATCCGTCCGCAGGGCAGGCAAGCGCGTATATGCTCGGCGGAATGACTGTTCCGCAGATTGGAAACACGAACGTGGTTGACCTCGGCGGAACGCACGTGGATATTACTTCCGGCTCTGCTTTTGCAAGTGGTTGTATTATTTCAGGCGGTTCGTCCACGGCAGGCGGTGTGGCACAACTTGTTTATGGTCACCGTTTTATTGCATCTAACTGTACGTTTGCAGGCAATAGTGCAAGTCTTGGTGCCGCTTTTGACGTGTGGACTTCCGGCTCATATCTTGAGCTTGACGGATGCATTGTAAGTGGCAATTATGCGGCGGTCAATACAATCAATGTTCGAGTAAGCGCAACTGTCTCTGCCAAATCTTGTGTGTTTGGCACTGGTGAAATAATCGGCCTGTATGGGTCGAGCTATCTTTACCTTTCCGGTTCAAATTCTATTTACACCGTGACTGGGGAAAATAGCTATGTTGTAATCTCCAGTGGCGCAAGCATCAACCTCACATCGAGCATCGCTCCCGGTGGTGGCATCGTCATCCCTTCCGGTGCGGACGTCAACATCAACGACAACGACTACCATGCGTTCGGCGGGATTACGGCGTCAAGCGTCAACAGCAGCGGGTATATCGGCGGCGCGACCGTTTCCCTGCCAGACGGCGCGACTTGCACGTATACCTATTGGTCCGGAGGTCAGTCTGTCACCACATCCGCCGCTGGTCCGGCAACTGTGGTCGTTCCGGGTGATTTGAGCTACTGCGGAAACTGACAACGGCAAACACGGAAAGGAAACTCAAAATGAAGCACTTTACCATTGACAATATCACGACCGACTATCTCCCAGACCCCTGCAAAGGGGTCTCTCCCATGACCGAGGAACGGTTCCTTGAAATGGGTGGCGTCATTTCGGACGACGGCGAACCGACGCCGAAGGAACGCGTGTGCGCCGCGTTCGCCGAACTCATCGCCGAAGTCGCACAAAAGACTGACAAGATCACGCCCGCCGAGTTCCTCGCGGCCGCGCAAAACGGCATCAGCTCCGATCTGATCGCGTTCGCCCGTACCCGCGGCGTGCAGGAGGAAGTCATCGCCGAAGGCCGCGCCCGCATCGTCGAGATCATGGCGGATGCGCTCCGGTTCGGCGTGCCCTGGGCGGAGCTTGTGACTGGAGCGGCAGACGCATGACCACCCGTCGTATTTCGTATCTTCGCGCGTTCTGCTGCGAATTCCACGCCGCCGCCCCGGATTCGTTCTGGGCGGCGACGGATGCGGAACTCGCACTGTCGTTCAACGGCATCGGCGCGGAGCATTGGCCGAAATGGCTGCGGGCCGTGCTGACCGCGTTGCTGAGGCCGTTTCAGGCGGCTGCGCTCGTGCATGACTGGGAATACAGCCAGAAGACCAAAAGCTACCGGGCATTCTCGGCAGCGAACTCGCGTCTGGCGGTCAACATCGCACGCGAGGCGCTGTATGACTGCCATCCGGGCGTGATCCCGGCCGGCGTGCTGGCGGCGCTCCTGTGTCAGATCTTCGGCTGGTGCGCCTACAAACAAGGAAGGCCGCGCCGATGACGGACCAGGACAAAAACGAGATCGCAGCCATCTTCACCGACATCCTCGCCTCGTACGACCACGGCTGTCCGAATGGGATCGACGCGAAGACCGCGGACACGTTGCGGTCGCTCGCCGAGGCGTTCCAGACGGGACGGAAGACCGCGCTGAAGGCGTTCATCACGCTCGCCATCGGGGCTGTCTGCGCTGCCCTCCTCGCCGGGATGAAGGAACTGTTCAGCAAATAACCTCTAACATCAGGAGTTCAAATCATGCTTCGTTTCTTTTGGTTCTTTGTTCCCGCCGCCGCGCTCGTTGCGTTCACCGGGTGCTCCGGCGTCAACTCCGCGCTCGGCGGACTCGCGGAGAAATCCCTCTCCGGCAGCGGCACGGTCGCGATCCAGCGCGTCGGCGTCGATCCGGACACTGCCGCGCCTGTGCTGAAAAGCACGATCATCACCGGTGACTACGCGAGCGCGCCGGAGGGGACGTACGCGCTTCAGTACCGCCGGAAAATCGCGCCGGGCATTTTCAATTCTTCCTCGGTCTCGCACGAGGTCACGATCAACTACATCGGGGCCGCCGACCGCCTGTCGGACGCCGTCGGACTTGTCCGCGACGACCTCGCCCCGGAACAACCGGAAAAGACGGACGACACAGCTTCGGTCCTTTCCGGGAACTGAACGTTTTCCAACCATTGAACAATCCCATAATATATCCATGTTTTTGCCGTCGGGCGGAGTCTGCAGGCTCTTCCCGGCGGCTTTTTTGTTTTTCTTCCCGGCTTTTCCCGTTTGCGGACTTGCATTTTCCGCGCCCCGGTGATACAGTATTGACACAATCGCGGACGCTTGCAAAACCGGACGGATCCGCCGTTCGGAAACAATGCGTTCCAATCTGCAAATCCGAGGGGGAAATACGATGAGAGAACCGAACACGATTTGGAAATGCGCCGAATGCGGCATCGTCTTCGAGGCGCTTCAGCCTTGCGAAAAAGGCGACGACTGCATTCCGGCCTGCTGCGGACGCGGCCTGACCCGAATGGCGGCGAACCATTCCGACGGCGCGGGCGAAAAGCATGTTCCGGTGGCTGAAGCGCACGGCGACCAGCTGAAAGTCATGGTCGGCGCGATGGCGCATCCGATGCTGGAGGCGCACTACATCCAGTGGATCGAGGTCGTCGACGGCGACATGGTCTGCCGCAAATACCTGAAGCCGGGCGACGCGCCGGAAGCCGTCTTCCCGGTCAAATTCCGAAGCGGCCTCATTCTGCGCGAATACTGCAATCTGCATGGCCTCTGGGCCTTCACGATCCCGTGACAGCAACCTGAAATCAAACTCAACATACCCTCACGAAAGGACACACGCACGATTATGATGAAAGCGATCCGGGTCTCCCCCAAAGTCTGGTGGGTCGGCGCCATCGACTGGCAGCTCAAGGAATTCCACGGCTACACCACACGCCGCGGCTCCACCTATAACGCGTTTCTCGTCATGGATCAGAAGATCACGCTCATCGACACGGTGAAGGCTCCGTTCTTCGGCGAGATGATGGAGCGCATCGCCTCCGTCGTCGACCCCGCGAAGATCGACGTGATCGTCTCCAACCATGCCGAAATGGACCACTCCGGCGCCCTGCCGGAGACCATCGCCCGCGTGAACCCGTCCGCCGTCTATGCCTCTACCCTCGGCGTGAAGGCGCTCGAAGCGCATTTCCACGGCCTCGCCGGAACGATCAAGCCTGTGAAGAGCGGCGACGCCATCGAGCTCGGCGAATCCTCGCTGAAATTCGTCGAGACGCGCATGCTCCACTGGCCGGACAGCATGTTCAGCTACCTCACCGGCGACAACGTCCTGTTCTCCCAGGACGGCTTCGGCATGCACTACGCGGTCGCGAAGATCTTCGCCGACGAAAACGACCTGCCCACCATGCGCGAGGAGGCCGAACGCTACTATGCGAACATCCTCCTGCCGTACTCTCCGCAGGTCCTGAAGCTCCTCGAAGCCTTCCCCGGGCTCGGGCTCGACGTCGCGGTCATCGCCCCCGACCACGGCCCGCTGTGGCGCGGCGACATGCTGGGCACTCCCCTCGCCTGGTACAAGGAATTCGCCGAACAGGCCGTCACGCCGAACGCCGTCGTGCTCTACGACACCATGTGGCACAGCACCGAGAAAATGGCG
>JBGUKB010000156.1:0-34437 GCA_045114235.1 Victivallales bacterium | reverse complement strand
GATCCGCAACCGCGAGATCGCATTGCGCATCCTGAAAAGCCGCCTGCTGGAGATTCAGCGCAGCGAGGAGGCCGCGAAACAGGCCGCCAGCAAGCGCCTCCAGGTCGGGACCGGCGACCGCAGCGAACGCATCCGCACCTACAATTTCCCGCAGAACCGTGTGACCGACCACCGGTTCGGCGTGGTCTCCGTCTTCAACCTCCCCTCGCTCATGGAGGGCGACCTGGACCTGCTGCTCGACCCTCTGTTTCTGGCGCACAGCAAGCTCGTGGTGGAGGATTTTCTGAAAAAACCGGAGGAAGAATCCTGACCGCCGCTTGATTTTTCCGTTCGGCGGCGGCATATTAATAACAAGCAAAGGGGGAACCGGACGGAACGCCGGTTCAAAAACAAGGAGGGGATCATGTATTATTACATGCACACGGGCCGGAGCATCGGTCCGGGGGAGATGCGCGACTACACACGAGTACTCCGCGCGGTCGACAGGGAACGGCGCGAACTGGCGGCTTTCGCCTCAAGGTGCAATCCGCTTTATGACGGATTCGGCGTTGAACTCACCCGGCACAAGGACCATCTGCACGACCTGGCCGAACAGGAGGAACTCGTGATGATCCGCACACGCTACGTCGACTTCGAACCTCACTGGCGGGCGCACCGGAGATTTCAGCGGTTCCTGAACACGGCGGACTCCCGCGAGGAACTGCTGTTCTGCACCGACTGGCTGCGCCAGCATGAGGCCGCCGAGGATGCGGAATTCCGCCAATGGCTCCGGCGCAGCTCTGTTCCGCTTGAAAAGGCGGACTGCACCGACTGCCTGTACAGCACCGAACCGGAACGCATCCTGCTGTTGGCAAAGATGCAGCTGGTGTAGGGAACAGATACAATCTGAATACACAGACAGAAACCACGGTTAGAAATCACTTGAATTTGAGGCGGAATGGAAAAGCAGATTTCCTCCTCAAGTTTCAGTAAAAGGTACTGTTTTTACTGAAACTTGCGTGTGTGCATGCGAGGAGACAAAGACTCCACGGAAACAGTGCCGTGCTTCGTGACGGCACGAAGGGACATACCTCGGCAGGAAGTTTATAGTCCGAATGACTGATTCTTCCCTCAAATTTCAGTTTCAGAAAGGGTTCAGTCCGAATGACGGATTCTTATTTCAAGTTTCAGTAAAAGGTACAGTTTTTACTGAAACTTGCGTGTATACGCGGGAAACCGGGGTAAAAAGGGGCGATTTCCGTATCAAAACTGCTTGAAAAACCTGCTCGTCGGATGTATTGTATACAATCAGAACACAACCACCGGCCCCGGCGAACGGAACAGGACTGCCCCCATGAGAAAACCCGACATCTTCGACGAAATCATCCAATGCCTGAAAACAGGCGCGCAGGCCGGAGCCGACACATCCATGAGCGAAGACGTCCTCCGCGATCTCTACGCCCGCCCTGTCCGAAAGGCCGCTCCTGTTTCATTATCCGCTCCGGCGCGGACAACCGCCGCCCAATCCAGGGTCGTTCCCGCTCAAAATATTCAGGGCGTCCCGGCCGCCTACGCGCCCGACATGCCGGAATGGGAATCCCTGCGCACGGAATGCGCCGCCTGCATGAAATGCCGCCTCGGCGCCACTCGCACCAATATGGTGTTCGCCGACGGCAATCCGCACGCCGAACTGATGTTCATCGGGGAAGGCCCCGGCGCGGACGAGGACGCCACCGGCGTGCCGTTCGTGGGACGCGCGGGCGAGCTTCTTTCCCGCATGATCGCCGCCATGACGTTCGACCGCAAGACCGAGACGTGCATCGCGAACATCGTAAAGTGCCGCCCGCCCGGAAACCGCAATCCGGCCGACGACGAGGCGGCGGCGTGCATGCCGTACCTGAAACGCCAGATCGCCATGGTGAACCCGAAGGTGCTCGTACTGCTCGGCGCGGTGCCGCTCCTGTACCTGTTCAACCTCAAAGGCATCATGAAGCTCCGCGGGCGCTGGCTGGACTACAACGGCATCCCCGCCATGCCGACCTACCATCCGGCGTTTCTGCTGCGGAATCCCCCGGCGAAGAAGGACGCCTGGGCCGACCTTCAGGCGGTCATGGCGGTCTTCGGACGCAAACCCGCGCCACGGCGCTGAACCTGACGCGAGGCTGTCCGAATGGGCCGGTACATCGTCAAACGAATCCTCTACTCCATCTGGATCCTGCTCGGGATCATGGTCGTGACATTCGTGCTGTTCCGGGTCTCCGCGGGCGATCCGACCGCCGTCCTGCTGGGCAAGAACCCGACCGCCGCCGACGTGGAGGCCATGCGCGACTCCATGGGCTGCGACAAGCCGCTTTTCTTCGGCAGCTGGCGCATCACCGAACTGTACCCCTCCGCGGATTTCACCGGCGGCCGCACCGAGATCCCCGGGATCGAGCTGAACGGCATCGAACCTGAAAACGCCGCCGGACAGGACGGTCTGCACCTCGGCACGGGCAGCGCCGCCTTCAAACGCCAGTTCAGCAACAAAGAGGCGAAAAATCGCATCGTCCTCTCCGGTTCGGGGCGTTTCCGCGTGAACGGACAGGAAATCGAGCTTACATCCGGCGGGACTTCGATTGAACTCGGCGACACCCCCGACGAGCTCACGGTCACCGGGCTCGACGCGGACTGCATCCTGATCAACGCCGGATTCGAGCGTCCGAACCGCGCGTGGTACGATTCGCAGGCGCTGGATTCCGTCAAGGAGCTCGTCGCGTTCTCCTCGAAATTCCCGTACGTGAGCTTCTTCAATTTCGGCAACACGCTCCTCACGCACGAATCCATCCGCGGCAAACTGTGGCGCGGCATGATTCCCTCCCTGATGATCATGCTCCCGATCTTCTTCGGCGAGCTCGTGCTCGGCATCGTGCTGGCGATGGTCTCCTGCGCGTTCCAGGACCGCATCCTGGACCGCGCGATCGTGGTGCTGTCCGTCGCCGGGATGAGCGTCAGCTACCTCGTCCTCATCATCCTCGGCCAGTGGTTTCTGGCGTACTACCTGAACCTCTTCCCCGTCTGGGGCTGGGACAGCCCGAACTGCGTGATCCTGCCCGTCATCATCGGCGTCGTGTCCGGCACGGGCGGCGGCGTGCGCTTCTACCGGACCGTCTTCCTCGACGAGATCCGGCGCGAGTACATCCGGACCGCGACGGCGAAGGGCGCGACGCCGAAGCGCGTGTACGGGATCCATCTCCTGCGGAATGCTCTGGTGCCGATCATCACGCGCGCCTCGACCGAACTGCCGTTCCTGTTCACGGGCAGCCTGCTGCTGGAAAGCTTCTTCGGCATCCCCGGCCTGGGCTACGAGGGTGTGAACGCCCTGAACAGCTCCGACCTCTCCATGCTGAAGGCGCTCGTCCTGCTCGGCGCGATTCTCTTCATCGTCATCAACCTCATTACCGACGTGGCGTACGCCTGGGTCGATCCGCGCGTCCGCGTGGACCGCGAATGATCCGCGTCCGGTTCCGGCTTTAACGTTTCTTCCCCGTTTTTCCCGTCTCTCGCGCGCCGGAAATCCGCCGAAAAGTGAAAATCGCGCTTGACAATTGAAAATGCGCGTGATACTGTATTGCCGGAAACCGCATTTCTAATCTATAAAAATACAACCGGAAAGGAACCCCCTCCCCCATGAGCACAAGTGTCCGCGAACAATTCATCGCCCGCTACGGAAAAGAACCCGCCGTCTGCTCCTTCGCCCCCGGCCGCCTCGAGATCCTTGGCAACCACACCGACTACAACGAAGGCTTCGTGCTGAGCTGCGCCGTCGGCCAGCACACCTGCTTCGCCATGAGCCCGGCGGACGGCACGAAGTGCAACATCTGCGAGCACGGCAAGGACCAGGAACTCGACCTGAACGACATCGACACCCCGGTGAAGGGAGACTGGCGCAACTACATCAAGGGCCTGCTCGTCGACCTCAAGCGCCGCGGCATCAAGTTCGGCGCGTTCGACGCCGTGCTGGACAGCCAGGTCCCGCTTTCCGCCGGCATGAGCAGTTCCGCCGCCCTCGAAATGTCCTTCGCGTTCGCGCTGAAGACCATCTACGGCATCGAGCTCCCGCTCGCCGACTGGGCGCGCGTCGGCCAGGCGGTCGAAAACAAGTTCCTCGGCCTGAACAGCGGCCTGCTCGACCAGTTCAGCTCGCTCTTCGGCAAGAAGGATTCCTTCATCCTCTGCGATTTCCGCACGGTCGAGGTGCTGAAGAACGTCGGCATGCCCTCCGGCTACGTGTTCGTCGTGGCGAACTCCATGGTGAAGCACAACCTCGTGGACTCCGCCTACAACCAGCGCCGCGTGAGCTGCGAGAACGCCACTGCCGCGATCAAAAAGACGCACCCCGAGATCAGGACCCTCCGCGACGTCTCCAGCGAGCTCCTCGAGGCCTGCAAGGGCGACATGGACCACATCGACTACCTCCGCGCCAAGCACGTGGTCGGCGAGGACGAACGCGTCTTCCGTGCCGTCGACTGCCTCGGCAAGGACGACATCGCCGGATTCGGCAAGCTCCTCTACGAGAGCCACGAAAGCTCCCGCGTGAATTTCGAGAACAGCTGCCCCGAGCTCGACATCCTCGTCGAACTCTCCAAGTCCATCCCCGGCTGCCTCGGCGCGCGCCTCTCCGGCGGCGGCTTCGGCGGCATCTCCATTCACCTGGTCGAGATCGACAAGGCCGAATCCTACGCCGAACGCCTGAAGACCGCCTACAAGTCCCAGACCGGGATCGACGCCGCCACGTTCATCTGCTCCATCGGCGACGGCGCGGGCATCGAAGCCTGAAACAACCTCATTTCCTCTTCGACATGAACCCGAAAGTCCATCACCTGGCCGCCCGCCTCGCTGGAAGCGCTCTCCTGCTCGGAACCGTCTGCACGGCATTTCTCTGCGGATGCTCCGGGGAAACGGAGAAGCCCGTAATGATCGAGGTTGACGACGAGCCGCCCGTGTTCCCCGCCGTGCCCGCCGAGGCGAAAAGCGTGCTGGAGGAACAGACCACGGATTCCGTCCGCGAGTTCGACGGCGGCGTGTCCGTGCTGGATTTCGGGAAGGACGCCTACTGCCACCTCGTTTTGAACTTGAAGACGGAACAGGAAGGCAAGCTGGAAGTCCTCGTCGGCGAGGTCCTGAACCCGGACGGGCGGATCGAGGAGAATCCCGGCGGTTCGCGCATCTGCTACAAAGAGACGCTGACCGTGAAGCCCGGCAAGGCCGATTACCTGATGAAATTCCCGCCGCACAAGAACCCGTACGGCGGGATGTCGCGCCCGCAGACGCCCGAGATCGCGCCGTTCCGCTACGTGGAGATCCGCAATCCGGGCGGGATCGAGGTCGCGGAAGTCGTGCGAGTGGCGCATTTCCCGGAGTTCGACGACGAGGTGTCCAAGTTCGAGTGCGATATTCCCGAGCTCGTGGAGGTCTGGGAGTTCTGCAAATACTCGGTGAAGGCGTGCGTCCCGTTCGGGCTGTACATCGACGGCAACCGCGAGCGCATGCCCTACGAGGCGGACAGCTACATCACGGCGCTGAGCCATTTCGCCGTGGATGCGAACTACGCCGCCTGCCGCGCGTCGATCGAATGGTCGCTGGACAATCCCACCTGGCCGACCGAATGGCGTCTGCTCATGCCCGAGCTCGTGAAGATCTACCTGCTGTACAGCGGCGACTCCGAGACCGTGCGCGGCTGGTACGGCCGGCTGAAGCCGTTCCTGCTGTCCGGCAGCCTGGACGAACACGGGTTCCTGACTGCGAAGCGCCTCCCCGAGGGCGTCCGCGACATCGTGGACTGGCCGGAGAAGGAGCGCGACGGCTACGAGATGAAGGACGTGAACTTCGTCCCGAACGCGTTCCGGCACCTCGCGCTGCTGGACATGGCGTATCTGGCGGAGCAGACCGGGCACGCGGACGAGGCGGCGCAGTACCGCCGGGAAGCCGCCGCGCTGAACATCTGCCTGCACGAGTTCATGTTCGACGGCTCGCTCTTCGTGGATTCGCCCGGCTCGAAGCATCATTCCGTCCATTCGCAGATGGCCGCCGTCTGCACCGGGGTCGCGCAGGAGACGGAAAAGCCCGCCATCGCCGAATTCCTGAAGGGAAAAGATATGGCGTGCAGCGTGTACGGCGCGCAATACCTGCTCGACGCGTGTTTCGAGCTCGGGCTCGGCGAACACGCCGTGGAGCTCATGACCTCGGACGGCCTCCGCAGCTGGCGCAACATGCTCCGCGCGGGCGCGACCGTGACCATGGAGGCATGGGACAACTCCGTGAAGCCGAACCAGGACTGGAACCATTCGTGGTCCACCGCCCCGGCGAACGTCGTCGCGCGGCGTCTCTTCGGCATCCGTCCGCTCGCGCCGGGATTCGCGGAATTCTGCGTGGAGCCGGATCCGTGCCTGAAAAACGGCTCCTACTGCCAGCCGACCCCGCTCGGTCCGATCAAGGTGATGGTGAATGGCGGCCATGTGAACTATATGACCTATCCGGAGCAGCTCAAGCGCGTGCGCCTCCCATTATCCAACTGAAGGAAGAGTTCGAGCGCCGGAAATAAGGGACGTCTCCCCCCCTCTGATCTTCGGCGGATTTTCACATAAAAACGAATCCGCAAAAACACGGATGCCCGTCGCACTTGTTCTGCGGACGGGCATCGTTCTGAACTGAAAAGGGACTGTCTCCTCCGAAGAGAAGAAATCATGTCTCCTGTTCGCGAGCGGAAGCCGCGAACCGCTTCAACACAGTTTACTGTGCTTTTCCGGCGTTCCGCACGGCTTCGTCGTTGATCTTCTTTTCCAGGTACTGCTCGACGGTCAATCCGCCGTAGTCCGGCTCGGAGTAGGACGTTTCCGCATCCTCGACCTCTTTGCCGTCCGCGTCCAGGTCGCTCATGTCGTAGCCGAGGAGCGCCTTGGCATCGCGCTGTCCCTTGGAAGCGGCGTCGCGGAGGTATTTCGCGGCCTGCGCGATGTCCTGCGTGGTGCCGCGCCCGTAGAGATACAGGAGCCCAAGTTCGTATTCCGCATCGGGGAAGAAGATCGTGGCGGACGGGTGCATGGTCAGCT
This sequence comes from Victivallales bacterium, assembly GCA_045114235.1. Lineage (GTDB taxonomy): Bacteria > Verrucomicrobiota > Lentisphaeria > Victivallales > UBA1829 > UBA1732. The sequence goes on along the minus strand of JBGUKB010000156.1, from coordinate 27,370 downwards.
GGCGGAACGCCTCGCCGTCATCCTTCGCGCACCCGAGCCCGCGCGCCGCGCAAAGCCCGAGGTACACGTGGACGTCGCCGTTCTTCGGATCGGAAGCCGCGCGCCGGAAGTTGTAGTACGCCTCGGCGTATTTCCCGATGGCGGTCTGCGGATCCGCCGCCTGCCCCGCCTCGGCGAACAGCGTCTGAGCGGCTTCATAGTAATCCTGCGCCCTGGAGTATTCGATCTGCTCGGAAAGCCCCATGGCGAAATGCCACAGGCTGTACGGGAGGATCAGGAACGCGATGAAGAAGCACGGCTTGGCGTAGCCCGGCAGCTTGTGGACATGTTCCGGGATGTGGTCCGGCTTCTCCCCGGCTTTCCATTTCGAGCGGACATAGCCGATCTGGTTGTGCGACGGGGCGTTCTTGCCGAACAAGACGCCGTTGAACGTGATGATGCACAGGCGGATGCAGATCAGCACCGAAATGAGCTCGCCGATGAAGACGCCGATGTTCTTCTGCCGCACCATATCGATCATTTCCAGCACGCCGCCGACGATCCCCAGGATCGCCACGATGCGGAACAGCCATTGCGCCGCGGTGGACCGGTTCGTCCGAAGCGCCACGCCGAACGACGGCAGGATCACGGCCAGCGGAAGCAGAGCCCAGGTCAGGATCGTGACCGCGGTCTTCATGGACGCCGGGAACCCCGGCAGATTCGGCGCGGCAAACAGCGCCAGTTCGAAGAGCACAAAGAACCCGGCAAGCACGAAGTACAGAACGCCCAGGTATTTCAGCGTACGGGAATCGTGCAGAGCCTTCTTCGAGGAATTGGCGTCCAGCGTGAGGAGGCGCGCCTCCACGGAGCCGGGGGCATATTCCGGGGCTGAGGATGCGGGCGTTTCAGCCGGATTCGAGTTCGTTTCGGCGGAAACGGCGGGCTGTTCGACGGGTTTCTGTTCGGTTTCGCTGCTCATGAATCGGTCTCCTGTGGATATGACTACAAAAATTGTAAAAATAGGTATCACTATAGTATAGCATGCAAGGCGGACTTTTCAAACGGCATTTCGGATTATTTTAGACAAAAAATGTAAAGAAACTGATATTTCAAAGTCCGTAGAGGCGTTCGATCAGCGGTTCCGCCGCGGATTGGCCGCCACGGCGCAGGACGTGCAGGACGGCGCACTGTTCCGCCCGCGTGGCGCGGCAGACGGGCAGACGCTTCAGGATCGCGATCTTCACCTGCGGAAACGGCTTGCCGGATTCCGAGGCAACGAGCCGGTACCAGCGGTCGACGACCGCGCTGTTCATGACCGCCGCCAGGAAATGCAGCGAATACGTCCCCGGACGCGGCGCGGTCCCGTGCAGGGTGTTCGCGTAGTAGTATTTTCCGGCGGAATCGCATGCGGCGACGATCCGGTCGGCGGTCTGGCGCGACAGGATCTTCGGACGTTCGAAGACGTCCGGCGTGCGCATGCGGAGTCCGGGCGGACGTCCCCCGAGGCGGGCGGCTTCGAGTGCGTTCATGCGGACCGGATCGTAGTCGATCCAGCGGGCGGCGGGCAGGATCTTCATGCGGACGACGTCGCGCCCGGTGAGGAGCGGTTTCGGATTCGCGGCAAATTCCGGCGAACTCACGAACAATTCTTTTCCGACCGCGCCCTGGATCACGCCGTCGCGCACATCGGCGACCTCGCCGAGCGGGACGCTGTGCGCGCGGACCGTCCGCAGGAACGCGCCGTCGGCACAAAGTCCGGCGACAATGCGGCAGCCGGGGAACGCGAGGATGTCGGCGGCAGGCACGTCCCCCGCGTTGTCGATGCGCACACATCCGTCCGGGGGCATGGGCTCGCGCCGGAAGACCACCGCTGCGGAATCCACCACGGCTTTTCCGAAGAGCTTCGGCGGCAGCGACGAAACGGAAATCAGGCGCTGTTCGGTCAGGAGCCAGCGGCGCATGGCGGCCCCCTGCGTATTCAGGAGCAGGCGGTCTGGCGCGAGCCAGCCGCACACGCCGCCCTCGCGCGCCAGGTTCGCGCCCAGCTCGATGAAAAGCGAAAAGAGATTGAACCGCCCGTTCGTGAAACGGTATTGAGCGCGCAGACGGCGCTTGTCTTGTTCCGGGATCGCGTCGATGGGCACGAACGGCGGATTGCCGAGCACGAGGTCGAACGAGCCCGCCGGAAACACTTTTTTGTTCAAGGCGTCGGCGCAGACGATGCGCGGCGCGCCGGGCGTCCCGGTCAAGCTCAGATAAAGCCAGCGCAGGCGCAGCGCGGCCACCTCGGCGGCAAGCGGCTGGAGTTCGATTCCACAGATATGTTCCGCGGACGGCAGGACGCCGAACCGGTCGTGCAGGACACGCATGGCGGCGACCAGGAACGCGCCGCATCCGCACGCGGGGTCGATGATGCGCAGACGCGGCACGGTCTTTCCGTTCAAATCGTGCAGAGCGTCCAGCGCGTCGGACACGATGCGTTCGGCGACGGGACGCGGGGTGTAGTAGATGCCGTTCTGTTTGCGGAACGGGGCAAGCGCGGCGGCACAGAGCGGTTCGAGGTCGTCTATGTTCAAGACGCATCTGTCCCCGGGATGCGGCATGCTCACTCGGCTTCCTGAAACGCCTGGATGATCGCGAGGAAATCCTCCGGGATCGGCGCATCGAACTCCATGCGTTCGCCGGTCACAGGGTGCGGGAACGAAATGCGGCGCGCGTGGAGCATCTGGCGCGGGGCCGGCGAGGAACGTCCGCGGTTGTAGAGCTTGTCGCCGACGATCGGGTAGTCCTTGTACGACAGGTGAACGCGTATCTGGTGCGTGCGGCCGGTGTGGGGGTGCATCTCCATGACGGCGACCTTGCGACCGTCCCAGAGGCCCTTGCGGATGAGCTTCCACGTGGTGACCGCTTCGCGGCCCTGTCCGTCCCGCGCGATCGCCATGCGCTTGTGGTCGGGGTGGCGCATGATGGGGGCGTTGACCACGTTCACGGGCGGCGACGGCCAGCCGTGGACGATGGCGAGGTAGGTCTTCTGCACGTCGCGTTCGGCGAACGACTTCGCGAGCTTGCGGAGCGCCTTCGCGGTCTTCGCGATGACCAGCGCGCCGCTGGTGTCCTTGTCGAGCCGGTGCACGATGCCGGGCCGCATGGCGTCGAAATCCTCGTCGTCGAGGCCGGGTTCGCGTCCGAGCAGGGCGTTCACCACGGTCCCGTGCCAGTTGCCCGCCGCCGGATGCACTACCATGCCCGCGGGCTTGTTGATGACCAACAGCACGTCGTCCTCGTAGATCACGTCCAGCGGGATGTCCTCGCCGTCGGCTTTCAGCGGGACGGCGGGCAGGTCGTCGGTGAGCACGGCGACCGATCCGGCAGGGAATTTGAGGCGGGGGACATCGCAGACCTTGCCGTTCACCGCGAGCTTGCCGTCGCGGATCAGCTTCTGGATATGCGTCCGCGAGAGGTCGGGAAGGCGCGCGGAAAGCACCTGGTCGATGCGTTCGTCCGCGTCGTATTCGTCGAGCGTGAACTCGTAGACTTCGCCGCTGTTTCCGGGTTCGTCAGGCATCGGCGGAATCCCCTTCTTCCGGCTTCTTTTCCTGTTTGCGGCCGAGCTTGCGCGCCGTAAGATAGACGATGATGCCGCCGGGGATGGCGATCGCCACGGCGATGAACTGCGACGGAGTAAGGCCGAGGATGGAGTCGGTGTGGTCGCCGCGCATGAATTCGATCAGGAAGCGCATCACGCCGTAGAGGATCAGGTAGACGCCGCCGATGGTGCCAACGTACTTACGTTTCCGCAGCAGCAGGAGCAGGATGATGCACATCACGATATTTCCGGCGGACTCGAAGAGCTGGACAGGATAAACCGGAACGGAACCGGAAGTGCCCGGCAGGAGCGAGGGATATCGCGCCGCCGCGCCCGATCCGGCGGGGAAACTCACGGCGAACGGGAATCCCTGCGGCGCGGGCTTGCCGAAGCAGCAGCCCTGCATGAAGCAGCTCACGCGGCCGAACGCATGGGCGAGCGCCATGGCGGGGCCGAGGATGTCGAGCAGCGCGAGGATGCTGATGTCCCTGCGCGGTTCGGAACCGTCCGCGGGCTTCTTCTCCTTCAGTCCGAGCAGACGACGCACGGTCGGCCATTTGGCGTAGAGGCATTCGGCGGTGAACGCCAGGATGAACCCGCCGTAGAAGACGAGGCCGCCCTCGTGCACGTTCAGGATCGCCAGGATGCCGCGCCCGGAGAACTGCTCCCAGAACTGCACCACATAGAAAATGCGCGCCCCGATCACGCCCGCGAAGAGCGCGATCATGGCGATGTTGTAGATCTGGTCGGACGTGAGCTTGGCGTACTGCTTGAGATACATAAGCAGGCCGAACGACGCCAGGAATCCGATGCCGATGAAAATGCCGTACCAGTGAACTGCGAAATTACCGATGTGAAACGCGATGGGATACATTTTTTCTCCAAAGTCAGCAAAAAAAACGAAAAAACACTGGAAAAATGAGGGTTCCGCGGGTACATTAATTAGAATCCGATTTTTCCGACGATCCCCCGAAGGAAAGACCGCATTTAAAAGTAGCATCTTCCGCTGAAAATTCCAGTACGAAACGCACGGCGGATGCGAAAAACCCGAAAAATAGCCCCGACAGAAAGGTCCGTCATGACAGAAACGCTCGCCAGCCACATCGAATACTTTGCATCGTTCGCCCACACGGCCCCGCTGCTTTTCTTCTTTTTCATCTTCCTCTTCATGACCATCGAAAGCTCGTTCATCCCGTTCCCCAGCGAGGTCGTGATGATCCCCGCCGGATTCCTGATCTGGCGCTACCCGCTGACGCCGTCGCACGCGCTTGACGTGCTGATCGTGATCGCGGTCGGGCTGAGCGGGTCCATGGCGGGCGCGTACATCAACTACTTCCTGTCGAAATGGCTCGGACGCCCCGTCCTGCACACGCTGTTGAAGAAATACGGCAAATACATCTTCATGTCGGAACAGTCGCTGGACCGCGCAGAGGAGATCTTCCGCGAATATGGCGAAGTCGTCACGTTCATCTCCCGCCTGCTCCCCGCCATCCGCCAGCTCATTTCCATCCCCGCCGGACTCTCCCACATGAACCTCTTCCGGTTCACGCTTTTCACCGCGCTCGGCGCGGGGCTCTGGACGGCTGTGCTGACCCTGCTCGGCGTGTGGTTCGGCCACGCAACCGGCGACATGACCTACCTCGAAATGATCGAGAAAGGCAAGGCGATGATCCAGGAACACTACCTGTGGATTTTCGCAGGATGCGCCGTGCTGTTCGTCGGCTATATCTTCGTCCACCGGAAGATCATGGGCTCGAAGAAGAAAGCGCCGGAAGCCGCCGAAGCGGACAAACCCGAGGCGAAGGAAGGCTGATCCATGCTCACGGGAACATACTCCGCCACGCTCATCGGGATCGACGCGGTCGCCGTCGAGATCGAAGTCCACGCGTCCGGCGCGGGCGAAGGAGTCAATGTTTCCATCGTGGGTCTGCCCGACGCGGCGGTCCGCGAGAGCAAGGAGAGAATCCGCAGCGCGCTTTACGCAGCCGGACTGCGCCATCCCGAGGGATTCACGCTCGTGAACCTCGCGCCCGGCGACATCCGCAAGGAAGGCACGGCGTTCGACCTGCCGATCGCTTTGGCGCTGGCATCCGCGGCCGGAGCGTTTCCGAAAGAGACGCTCGCAGACGCCATGATCCTCGGCGAACTTGCGCTCGACAGTTCCGTGCGCGCAGTGAAGGGTGTCCTGCCCGCCGCGCTCCTCGCGAAACAAATGCCCGAAATCCATACTCTGATCGTCCCGGCGGCCAACGCCCGCGAAGCGGCGACCGTGCTGCCGCACATCCGCGTGTACGCCGTCGAATCCCTCACGGACGCCATCCGCGCCCTCTCCGGCGAACTCCTCCCGCTCACCAACAACGGCGGCGCGGTCTTCCTGGAGCCGGACTGGGACGGCATCCCGGATTTCGCCGAAGTCAAGGGGCAGGCCGCCGCCAAACGCGCGCTCGAGATCGCCGCCGCGGGCGGACACAACGTGATCTTCATCGGTCCGCCCGGTTCCGGCAAGAGCATGCTCGCCCAGCGCATGCCCGGCATCCTGCCGCCCATGACCGAGGAGGAGACGCTCGAAACAAGCAAAATCCACTCCGTGCTCGGCCTCCTCCCGCCCGACACGCCGCTCCTCCGCAAACGTCCCTTCCGCGCGCCGCACCACACGGTCAGCGACGCCGGACTCATCGGCGGCGGCACCAATCCCCAGCCCGGCGAGATCAGCCTCGCCCACAACGGCGTGCTCTTCCTCGACGAGCTTCCCGAATTCAAGCGCAGCACGCTCGAAGTGCTCCGCCAGCCGCTCGAAAACGGCGAGGTATCCATCAGCCGCGCCGCGGGCAGCTTCGTCTTCCCCTGCCGGTTCCTCCTCATCGCCGCCATGAACCCGTGTCCCTGCGGCCACCTCGGCGACCACCGCCACCGCTGTTCCTGCCGTTCGCTCCAGATCCAGCAGTACCGCGCGAAGATTTCCGGGCCGCTGCTCGACCGCATCGACCTGCATGTGAACGTGGAGGCATTGTCCGACGACGAGCTGGTCTCGACGCGTCCGGCGGAATCCAGCGCGGCCATCCGCGCACGGTGCATCGCGGCGCGCGACATCCAGACACGCCGTTACGGACGGGACAGCCGCGTGCGCTGCAACGCCATGATGGGGCCCGCCCAGCTCACGAGATACTGCGTGCTGGATCCCTCGCTTCAGACCATGATCCGCCATGCGATCAATGAATTCGGATTGTCCGCCCGTGCCTACGACCGCATCCTCCGCGTGGCGCGAACTATCGCCGACCTCGCGGGCTCCGAGAACATCCGCCGCGAACACCTCTTCGAGGCGATCGGCTACCGCGCCCTCGACCGGAAGGCGTAAGCCGGTTTATTCGTCTTCCTTTTTTCCCTCGTCCGGTTCCGAGCCGGGCAGGTGGTCGCGCTTCATCTGCGCCTGTTTTTCACGGCGCAGGCGGTCCCAGTAATCCAGACGCTTGCGGATTTCGCGCTCGAACCCGCGGTCCGGCGGATTGTACAGCCGCGTGCGCGGCATGCCGTCCGGGAAATAATTCTGCCCGGAGAACGCGTCGGGGAGGTCCTGGTCGTACTGGTAGCCGTTCCCGTAGCCGAGCTCCTTCATGAGCTTGGTCGGGGCGTTCAGGATATGCGCGGGCGGCATGAGCGAGGAATATTTCTTCGCGGCGCGGAGCGCGCTGCCCCACGCCACGTACGCGCTGTTCGACTTCGGCGCGGTCGCCAGATAGATCACGAGCTCGGCGATGGCGATGTCTCCCTCGGGCGAGCCGAGGCGTTCGTAGGTATCCCAGCAGGATACCGCCACCTGAAGCGCGTTCGGATCGGCGAGGCTCACGTCCTCCATGGAGAACCGCGTGAGCCGGCGCAGGAGGTAGAGCGGGTCCTCGCCGCCCTCGATCATGCGCGCCGCCCAGTACAGCGCGGCGTCCACGTCGGACCCGCGCAGAGATTTATGGAGCGCGCTGATGAGGTTGTAATGCCCCTCGCGGTCCTTGTCGTAGACCGGGGCGCGCTGGCGGACCAGCTGGGAAAGGCGTTTGGAGTCGATCTGCTCGCCCTCGGCGGCGAGGTCGTAGACGGATTCCATGAGGTTGATGAGGTAGCGGCCGTCGCCGTCGGCGAGCCCGGGCAACGTCTTGCGCGCCTCCTCGGACAACGGCAGCGGCATCCCGGACAGCTCCTCGGCACGCGTCATGATCCTGTCCAGCGCCGCCTCGTCCAGCGGTTTCATGACAAAGACCTTGCACCGGGAAAGCAGAGCGCTGTTCAGTTCGAACGACGGGTTCTCCGTGGTCGCACCGACCAGCGTGACCGTGCCGTTCTCCACGAACGGCAGGAAACCGTCCTGCTGGGCGCGGTTGAAGCGGTGGATCTCATCGACGAACAACAGCGTGCCCTGCCCCGCCGCGCGGCGTTTCGCCGCCTCGTCGAACGCCTTGCGGAGTTCGGCGATGCCGGAGAACACGGCGGAAAGCGCCACGAAGTGCATGCTGGTGGTATGCGCCATGATACGGGCGACCGTGGTCTTGCCGCATCCGGGCGGCCCCCACAGGATGAAGCTGCTCAGGCGGCCGCTTTCGATCATGCGGCGGAGCGGGGCGTCCGGCCCCAGCAAGTGGTCCTGTCCGACCACTTCTTCGAGCGTGCGCGGACGCATCCGGTCGGCGAGAGGCGACTTCAGAAACGCCGAAAAGAGACTGCCCTGTTCGTCATCCATGGCAAGGAAGCCCGTTCAAAAAAGGTTCAAGTTCGAGCGAGGACGCGCTTACAGGACGCCCTTCGTGGAGGGGACACCCTGCATACGGGGATCCATGGAGACCGCCTCGGCCAGCGCGCGCGACAGCCCCTTGAAGATCGCCTCGAACACGTGGTGCACTTCGCCCGTGGACAGCATGCGGATGTGGAGCGTGATGCCGCCCTTCACGGACAGCGCCTGGAAGAATTCCTTGAAGAGGGCGGTGTCCAGGTCCTTGATGTAGGTCGCGGGCGGTTCCACGTCGTAGACCAGGAACGGACGGCCGGAGAGGTCGAGCGCGACCAGCGCGAGGGATTCGTCCATCGGCAGCAGGAAATTCCCGTAGCGGTGGATGCCTTCCTTCCCGCCGAGCGCCTGCGTCAGGGCGTGCCCCATGGTCAGCCCGAGGTCCTCCATCGTGTGGTGGCAGTCCACGTTCAGGTCGCCGTCCGCGCGGACCGCGAGGTCGAATCCGCCGTGCCGGGCGAAAAGCGTCAGCATATGGTCCATGAACGGGATCCCGGTGTCGATCTCGCCGATCCCGGTCCCGTCAAGATTCCATTTCACATAGATGGAGGTTTCGCTCGTGTTGCGTTCGACTTCCCCGATTCTCATATCGCATGTCTCCTTTTGATTTGTTATCATATCACAATACATTAGCACATCCGCGCGCCCTTTTCAAACGGTTTCATCCTTTTTTTGCGCCTTTTTCGCGCGTGTTTTCACTTTGGCGTTTGCATTCTCGCGTTTCAAATCTATATTTAACTGCGTATTTTTTTCCGCGGCGGCAATCCCGCGGGACAACCCTTTTTTCCGGTACACGACTATGAAACGATTCTGCTTTCTTCTGCTTTTCGCCATGACGGCGGCCCTGTCCGCCGCGGCAAAACCCGCCGCGACGCCTGCTGCGACCCCGGACGCAAAACCCGCCGAGACCGCAAAACCGGCGGCAACGGCAACAGCCAAGCCCGCCGAAACGGCAAAACCCGCGACGACTACTCCGAAGCCCGCCGTCTCCGTGCTGACCTCGATCTACAGCACGAACCGCGATCCCGCCGAATTCGCCGACCGGGAAAAAGCCGAGGATCTGCTCAACCGCCGCGCCGCGCTCGTTCAGAAGATCCAGAACGAACGCAAACGCCTGCTGAAGGAGGATGCGGCGGCGAAGAAGCTGTACGAGGAGATCATGAACCTGAACCGCAAGCTCGCTTCGCTGCTGGAAACGAAAAAGTCCATGATCGAGCTCAATTCCCAGCTGCTCGAGCTCGACAACGCCATTTCCAAGCTCAAGCCCGCGCCCCCGCCGGAAACGGAGTCCAAAGACGCGAAAACCGACGAAGCCGCCAAAGCTGACAAAGCCGATAAGACCGACAAAGCCGCCAAGGCTGAAAAGGAGTGACCGAACATGTCCGCCAACCTCATCAACGGCAACGAGATTTCCAAGGCAGTGAACGCCGAGACCGCGGCCGAAGTCGCGGAGATCGTCGCGAAATACGGCGTACAGCCCGCGCTGGCCGTCATCCTCGTCGGGGAAGACCCGGCCTCCCAGGTCTACGTCTCCCGCAAGGACAAGAAATGCGCCGAACTCGGCATCCGTTCGGAGAAGATCGTGCTCCCCGCGGACACCACCGAGGCCGAACTGCTCGCGATCATCGCGAAGCTCAACGCCGACCCGGCCATCCACGGCATTCTCGTCCAGTCTCCCGTCCCGAAGCAAATCAATGAACAGAGCGTCGTGCTCGCCATCGACCCGGCGAAGGACGTCGACTGCTTCCATCCGTTCAACGTCGGCCGCATGATGCTCGGCGACTTCTCCGGGTTCCTGCCCTGCACCCCGTGGGGCGTGACCGTGCTGCTGGAACGCTCCGGCGTCGTCACGCGCGGCAAGAACGCCGTCGTGCTCGGCCGGTCCAACATCGTCGGCAAGCCCATGGCGGCCATGCTCGCCGCGAAGGCTCCGTTCGGCGACGCCACCGTCACCGTCTGCCACTCCCACACACGCGACCTCGCCGCCGTCACGCTTCAGGCGGACATCATCGTCGCGGCGCTCGGCATCCCGCGGTTCCTGAAGGGCGAACAGGTGAAGGAAGGCGCCGTGGTAATCGACGTCGGCATCAACCGCATCCCGGACCCGGCCGCCAAGAACGGCTGCCGCCTCGTCGGCGACGTCGATTTCGACTCCGTCGCGGAAAAGGCATCCCTCATCACCCCGGTCCCCGGCGGCGTCGGCCCCATGACCATCGCCATGCTCATGAAGAACACGCTCCGCGCCTGCCGCGCCGCGCTGAAGACCGCCTGACCGGAGCCCCGCTGAAGGAAGGGACCGCGCATGCCGTTTCTGTTCAAGATCGTCGCCGTCCTGGTCGGCATTTTCATCTGGAAAGCCATCATAACGAGTTTCCGCAAAGCCAACAGGGCGATGCACGATGATTCGTACGACGGGGAGGAAGGTTCCGCACCTGCCGTACGGCTTGATCTGGAAACGCAATGGCGCGAGGCGGCGAACCAGCTCGCCTGCACATACGACCCCGGCAGCAAGCCGAACGCTCAGGACGCCTCCATTACCGGCAGGTTCTCCGGGCACGCGATCACCGTCAAGCGGTTCGGGCGCAACTACGTCCGATATTTCGTGGCGTTCCGCAAAGCGCCGGGATTCCGCGTCTGCGTGGTGCGCGACATGGAGTCGATCGCGGCACGCATCCTGGACGGACACCCCATTTTCCCCTCGAAGATGTTCTTCTCCTCGCAGGAACCGGATTTCTACTGTTCGGCGGAATCCGAAGCGGCATTCGACCGCTTCCTGGACACGCCGTCGAACCGGTCCGCCGTGCTCAACCTCGTCCGGCTCTTTCCCGCCGGGATGTTCAACGACGAGGGCGTGTCCGTGCGGCTGCGCGCCACGGCTCCGGACGTCTCCGTCGTCAGCCGCATGGCCGCCATCGCGAACGCGCTGGAATCCCCCTCGTCCGCGCCGATGCCCGACCTGCTGAGCGTGCAGAAAAAGGAACTGCTCTCCGTGCCGGAAGATTTCACGCCCGCGATAGACGCAAACGAGGAAGAAGATACGCGCAAACGCTTCCCGCCGCTCCAGGTCGATGCGGATGCGAAAACGACCAGGATCCCGCTCCCGTCGAACACGCCGATGTCCTCCCAGCGCACGACAGTCATCCGCATCTCGTCCGAGGCGAAGCGCATGAACAAGTCCGACACGCTGAAAGCCGACGTCGTACGAAGCTCGAGTTCATCAGCCTCTCCGGCGTCTGCATCCGCACCGTCCCCGTGCCCGAGCGAAGCCGGGCACTTCCGCAGTGGAGGCTCTGCCTCCCCGGTCGCCGACGACCTGACCGTCGAATCCGTCTGCGCCGCGCTGTTCGCCAAATCGTTCCCCGGCGCGGAGGAACGCGCCGCGTTCGACGCGATGAAGGGACGCCGCGTGCGCTGGAGCGGCGAACTTCTGATGAGCATGCCGTTCAGCATGGACTTCGTGTTCGGTTCGCAGAAGGGCGTGAAGGCGACGATCCTGGTCTGCAAGATTGAACAGGGCTCCCTCCCGGTCCAGATCAAGGCGGTCGCGGCGTTCCCGCCGACGCTCCGCGAACAGTTGGATTCTCTGAAGGGCAAAACGATCATTTTCGAGGGCGAACTCCTCAAATTCGAGCCGTTCGCACGCGAGATCTATCTGCTGGACGCCTCGCTCGGCTCCTGACCGGCTTTCTTCTTTTTCTCGTTTCTTTTCTATCGGTTTCCACTTGAAAAAGCGCGGGAAATATGCTATAATATTTTATTATAGTTTTCAAAAACAAACACTGCGGCATATTCCGCAGCCGGCGTCCCCGCCTCGCAACATACGGTTCCCGCCGGTTTCAAACCCATGAGGCACTGTCATGTTACTCTTTCTCGGCGGCATCGCGTTCCTGATTCTCGGGTATTTCCTGTACGGCACACTGGTGGAAAAGATCTTCGGCCCGGACGACCGCGAAACGCCCGCAGTGAAGCTCGCCGACGGCACGGATTATGTGATACTGCCGCGCTGGAAAAATATGCTGATCCAGCTGCTGAACATCGCGGGCATCGGCCCGGTGATCGGCGTGATCCTGGGCATCAAGTTCGGCATCGTGGCGCTCGTCATCATCCCGATCGGCTGCGTCCTCATGGGCGCGGTGCACGACATGGCCGCCGGCATGATGTCGATTCGCGACAAAGGTGCGAACCTGCCGAAGATCGTGCACAAGAACCTCGGCATGAACTACAACGTCTTCTTCGAGTGGTTCATGGTGATCCTGCTCCTCCTCGTGGTCGCGGTCTTCATCAACGTCCCCGCCAACCTCATCAACACGACCGTGCAGGAATTCAGCACGCCGGCCGACCCCGTCGCCGCCGAGTCGTACGTGCCGGAGAACTTCTTCTGGATATCGGTCGTCGCCATCTTCTGCTACTACGTCATCGCCACGATGTTCCCGGTCGACAAGATCATCGGCAAGGTGTACCCGTTCTTCGGCCTGATGCTCCTGGTCGGCACGCTCGCCATTTTCGTCGCGCTTCTGGTCGCCGGGTTCAAGTCGCCGACCCTCATGCAGGAAAGCGCGGCGTTCCAGCTCAGGAAGTTCAACCCTGAGACCGCGCCGGTCTTCCCTCTGCTCTTCGTGACCATCGCATGCGGCATCATCTCCGGGTTCCACGCCACGCAGTCGCCGATCATCGCCCGCACGATGAAGTCCGAACGCGAAGCAAAGAGCGACTTCTACGGCATGATGATCCTGGAAGGCATCATCGCCATGATCTGGGCGGTCGCCGGCCTCGCCATCTACAACCTGAAGCCGGACTTCATGTCGAAAAGCGGCCCGGTGGTGCTCTGCGAGATCACGACCCATTTCCTCGGTTCCTGGATGGGCACGGTCACCGTGCTGGCGGTCGTGATCCTGGCCGTCACGAGCGGCGACACCGCGCTCCGCAGCACGCGCCTCAGCCTCGCCGAAATGCTTCACATCCCGCAGCAGAATTTCCTACCGCGCTTCCTGACCTGCCTCCCGCTGATCGTCCTTGTGGCAGGCCTGCTCTACTGGTCCAACACCGACGCCAAGACGTTCAATAAACTCTGGAACTACTTCGCCTGGGGCAACCAGGTGCTCGCCGCCACCACGCTGATGGCAGCTTCCGTGTGGCTGCTCCGCAGAAGAAAAAAAGCCCGCGCGCTGGTCACCCTGATCCCCGGCATGTTCATGACCGCCGTCGTCGTTTCGTTCATCGTCTGGACGACCGGAAAGAACGGACAACCCGCGGGCCTTTTCTTCTTCCTGCGCAGCGGCGGCCTGCCGTACGGCACATCCGTCGCGATCGGCGTCATAGCCGCGGTGGCGTTCGCCGTTTTCGTCCTGCGTCAGGGCAGGAAGCCGGATCCGCTGATCGACTACACCCCGTCGGCCGAACGGTACGCCGACATGGAATTCCGCCACTGCGGCAAAACCGGCCTCCAGCTGCCGCGCGTCTCGCTCGGACTTTGGCACAACTTCGGCGCCAGGGACAACTTCGACGCCGCGCACTCCATGGTCTGGACCGCGTTCGACCACGGCATCACGCACTTCGACCTGGCGAACAACTATGGACCGCCGGCAGGCAGCGCGGAAGAGGCGTTCGGCTACATCCTGAAGGCCGACTTCACCGGCAAACTGCGCGACGAGCTGATCGTGTCCACCAAGGCGGGCTACACCATGTGGCCCGGCCCCTACGGAGACAAGGGCAGCCGCAAATACCTGATCGCCAGCTGCGACCAGAGCCTGAAGCGTCTCGGCCTCGACTATGTCGACGTCTTCTACCACCACCGCATGGACCCGGACACCCCCGTCGAGGAATCCATGCTCGCGCTCGACCAGATCGTGCGGTCCGGACGCGCCCTCTACGTCGGCATCTCGAACTACTCGCCCGAACGCGCCCGCGAAGCGTTCAGCATCCTGCGCGAACTCAAGACGCCGACCGTCCTGCATCAGGTGCGCTACAACATGTTCAACCGCGATTGCGAAACGGACGGCACGTTCGACGTGATGAAGGAATTCGGCGTGGGCGGCATCATCTTCTCGCCGATGGCGCAGGGCCTGCTCACGAACCGCTATCTGGACGGCATCCCCGAGGATTCCCGCATGACGCGCCAGGTGTTCCTGAAGCCGGACGCGCTCACGCCGGATACAAAGGAAAAGATCAGAAAACTGAACGAGCTCGCGAAGAAACGCGGCCAGAGCCTCGCCTCCATGACGACCGCCTGGGTGCTGCGCCATGACGTCGTCGCGTCGGCGCTCGTCGGCGCCAGCCGCCCGGCCCAGATCATCGACGTGCTGGACGGCCTGCATAAGAATTCCACGTTCACCGCCGAAGAACTCGCGGAGATCGACGCGATCCTGAAGTAAGCCACATCCATCCCGCGCCCCGTCTCCCGGCGGGGCGCGTTTTTTTTGCTTTTTTCCGAAAACGGCTTGATTTTCCGCGGAAAAAGCGTAAAGTATATAACAGCGTGTTCCGGGCGCGCCCGGCTTTCCGCGGCGCACGCGGGACGCGATTTGAATCCGCACTCCTGAGGCAGCAGGGTTTTACCCTCCCTTTTTCCCTGCTGTCTCACTTCATTTTAAACCGACCGGATCGAAGCAGACCATGGACCTCCCCTTTCACCCGAGCCTTCTCCCGACGCTGTGCCTGGCGGCGATCTCGATCCCCGCGGCGGCGGTCCTGCGCCATACCGTGCGGAAAGAATACCGTTCGCTTCTGCCGTGGCTGCCGCTCTGGGGAACGCTCTGCACAATACCCGCCCTGATGTTCGTGGTCCTGTGCCTGCCGGGCTTCGGAGACGCCGCGAAATGGCTGAACGACTCCATCGCCGGAACATGGATCGAGGTCGTGGCGGGGATCGCGGGCGTCCTGCCGGGCCTGCTGTGGGACGAAGCCGCAGAGCGCATCGAACAGAACCGTCCGCCTCTCTTCGGTATGTCCGCGCCGCTTCTACGTGCGCTCACGATCGCCGCGTTGACCGTCCTGCTCCTGATCCCCTACGGATTCCTGTTCCGCCGGCAATCATCGCCCGCACCGGCGCAGGAGACGCCCGCCCCGGCTCAAACGGAGACCGTTCCGGCCGAAACCGCGGCGGACTGACCTTTTTCCTTCCGTCGTTTCCACGCGCTTTTTCGCGTTCCGGCTTGATTTCGGCCCCGGCAAATGCTATATTAATTGATTGCATACGAACAAAAAACCATTCAGAGAAAGCGCGAGGCAGAGACACTATGAGCTTGATCCTGGGGATCGAATCCAGCTGCGACGAAACCGCCGTGGCGGTCGTGGAGGACGGTCGCAACGTACTCTCCAACGCTGTGGCGTCCCAGATCGCCAAGCACGCCCCGTACGGCGGCGTGATCCCGGAGCTCGCCGCGCGCGCCCACCTGACCGCGGTCTGTCCGACCCTGGACGAGGCGCTGAAAACGGCGGGCGTGACGCTGGACGACCTCGACGCCGTGGCGGTAACGCATGCGCCCGGCCTGATCCCCGCGCTGCTCGTCGGACTCAACTTCGCCAAGGGGATCGCCGCCTCGCACAAGTTGCCTCTGATCCCGATCAACCATTTCTCCGCGCACATCTACGGCGCGTTCCTCGAACAGGATTCCATCGTGTTCGGCGATCCCGACCTCTTCCCGATGCTCGCCGTGGTCGTCTCCGGCGGCCACACCGCGCTGGTCGTGGTCGGCAGCGACGGCAAGATGACGCTCGCCGGGACCACGCTCGACGACGCCGCGGGCGAAGCCTTCGACAAGGCGGCGAAGATCCTGGACCTCGGCTACCCCGGCGGACCGGTGATCGAACGCCTCGCGAAGCAGGGCGATCCGCACGCGGTGAACTTCCCTCGTTCCCTGACGCCGTCGTCCGGCAAGCCCGTCGCGCCGGAGAACCGTTTCCACTTCAGTTTCAGCGGCGTGAAGACCGCGCTGCTCTACCATGTGAAGAACCTCGGCGGCGTGGAGAACATCCGCGACCAGGTCCTCTTCGACATCCTCGCCTCGTACCAGGAGGCCATCGTGGACGTGCTCTGCAGGAAGGCGTTCGATGCCGCACAGTATTTCAACGTCCGCTCCATCGTGCTCGCGGGCGGCGTGGCATGCAACGGTGCGCTCCGCGAACGCTTCCAGGCCACGGTCCCGAAACGCTACCGCGCCGTCCTCCCGCTCAAGAAATACTGCACGGACAATGCCGCCATGGTCGGCGGCCTGGGCTGGCATTACTGGAAACGCGGCGTGACCGCGGAGCCCGGACTCGACGCGCAGGCGCGACTCCCCCTCAACCAGACCATCCCGATCTGGTTCGACAAGGTCCAATCGTGAACGCCGTCGTCGCGTTCGACATGGACGGCACGCTGATCGACTCCGCCGGAGACATCGGAGCCGCGATCAACCGCATGCGCGTTTCCTTCGGCCTCGCCCCGCTCCCCCGCGAATCCGTCGTCCGCATGGTCGGCAATGGCGCGCGCGTGCTGGTGGCGCGGGCGCTGGCGGACACGCCCGGCATGGACTTGGACGAGGCGTTCCGGCGCTACCGACACGAATACGATACGCATCTCATCGACGAAACGACTCTTTATCCCGGCGTCCCGGAGGCGCTGGACGCACTGAAAACCGCAGGTTTCCGTCTGGCGGTCTTCACGAACAAGCCGTACAAATCCACATGTTTCATTTTGAAGGGGCTCGGCATCGACGCCTTTTTCCCGGCCGTCGTCGGTGCGGATTCCGGGTTCCCGCTGAAACCCGAACCCGATGCGCTATATCACATTTTGAATGAGACGGATTCGGACGCCGTCGGCTCCTGGATGGTCGGCGACAACTGGACGGACATCGACTCCGGTCGCGCCGCCGGATTCCGCACGGCATACTGTGCCTGGGGATACGGCGCACCGAACAAACATCAGCCGGATGCGGTCTGCGATACGATGGATGCCGTAAAAAAGACGATCCTTGATGCAAATAAATAAAAATTATGGGAAAATCGACTTTTTTTCAAAAAAAAACGCCTTTTCGCCACTTTTCCTCTTGTCATTTTCCGCAACATGAGGTATAATAATAGGTGCATTTTTTCAAACCATACGATTTCTTTTACATTCTTGTTTCACAAACCAAACCCATAAAGGACACAACATCATGAAACAAAAAGACAAAGGCTTCACCCTGATCGAGCTCCTCGTCGTGATCGCGATCATCGCCATCCTCGCCGGCATGCTCCTCCCCGCCCTCAACCAGGCCAAGGAAAAAGCCAAACAGGCCGACTGCACCAGCAAGCTCTCCCAGATCGGCAAAGCCTTCTTCCAGTATGCCATGAGCTATGACGACTGGTATCCGACCACCCAGAAGAGCAGCACCCCGAAGTGGCTCGGCAAGAGCAGCTATCAGGCGTTCGACCTGCTCCGCACCCAGGACCTCCTGACCGACCCGAAGGGCTTCGTCTGCCCGTCCAAGGCCGGCATCACCACCGCGCAGCCGAACACCAAGCTCACCCAGTCCAACGTCTCCTACAACTGGTGCGACTCCCTCATGGGCGGCAATGCCACCCTGTCCCCGGTCTCTGCTGACGGCGGCGACAACCACGCCACCACCGGCCGCTTCGTCCGCGGCGACGGTTCCGTCGGCGTTGCCAACGGCACCAACAGCTCCAAGTGGTACAACGACAAGTCCATCAAGGACTTCTGCTACAAGAACCAGGTTCCGAGCGACAACTTCTGATTCGCTCTGCCGAGACTTGATTCATGCGGTGTCCTCACCGCGCAGAATAAGTATCCTGTGGAAGACGGCGGCTCACCCCGCTGTCTTCCATTTTTGTTTCTGAACTCTTTCGGCGGCTCATCCCCGCTGAACAAACCGTTTTTCTTCCAAAAAGGTCCGGGATCATGCACATAGGCTGTCATTTGTCCGTGGCGGGCGGCTACCGCCAGCTCTGCGCGGATGCGCTCGCCATCGGCGCCGACACGTTCCAGTTCTTCACGCGCAATCCGCGCGGGGGATCGGGACGCGTTCCCTCGGATGAAGAACTCGCGGAACTCGGCGCATTCCTCCGCGAACACGATTTTGCCCCGGCGGTCGCGCACGCGCCGTACACGCTGAATCCGTGCGCGGCAGTCGACAGCACCTTACGGTTCGCGCGCGAGGTCATGCGCAGCGATCTGGAACTGCTGGACCGGTTCCCCGTGGAACGCGTCTACTACAATTTCCATCCCGGCAGCCACGTGGGACAGGGGATCGAACGCGGCATCAAGCTGATCGCGGAGACGCTCGACCTGGTCATGGACCGTGAACTGAAGCCCGTCGTCCTGCTGGAAACGATGTCCGGCAAAGGCTCCGAAGTCGGCTCACGGTTCGAGGAGCTGGCGGAGATCATTTCGCTTTCCAAGTACGGCGACCTGCTGGGCGTGTGCCTGGACACTTGCCACGTCTTCTGCGCCGGATACGACATCGTGAACGAGCCCGAAGCCGTGCTGGAGGAGTTCGACCGGATCGTCGGGCTGGACCGCCTGAAGGCCATCCACCTGAACGACTCCATGATGCCGTTCGGATCGCACAAGGACCGCCATGCGAAGCTCGACGAAGGCGAGATCGGATTCGAGGCGCTCGCACAGTTCGTGTCGCTGCCCCCCATAAAGGATCTCCCCATCGAACTCGAAACGCCGAACGAACTGGACGGCTACGCCGCCGAGATTGCCCGCATGCGCGCTACTGAAGTCCGCTGAACGTACAACACAGAAACACATGAACGCGCCTTCGCCATCGGAGGCGCGTTTTTTTATGGCGCGGCGGAAAAATCGTCAATTCTTTTCCCTTTTCGCTTGATGTTGGGAAAAGGAGGGCTATATTACCTGAAAGCAAACAGGAGACTGCATATTATGAAACAGGCGATCAAAGACCTTCTGACCCTGCAGGCGGAAGACCTGCGCATCCGTGATCTGAAGACCCGGCTCATGTCCATTCCGCGCGAACGCGCCGCGCTCGTCGCGGAGTTCGAAGTCGTGCGCAAAGGGCTGGAGAAGGCGAAGCAGAACAAGCTGAAAGTCGAACAGGCGGTCAAACAGCAGGCGGCAGCCACGCAGGCGGCGCAGGACAAGCTCCAGGCATTGAAGATCAAGTCGTCGTCCATCAAGAAGATCAACGAATACAACGCGATCCTCGCCGAGATCGAAGCAGCGAAGAAGAACATCTCCGACTCCGAAACCCGCGAGATCGAACTGATGGACGAGCAGGAAGCCGCCGAAAAACTGCTGGCGAAGGCGGAGCGCTCCTACAAGGCGACCGGACGGACCGTCCAGGCGGAAGTCCGCGAGCTGGATTCCCTGAAAGAAGCGATCGCGAAGGAGATCGCGGAACGGGAAAAAACCTCCGCGGAACTCGCGAAAAACGTCGTGCCGAATTACCTCGACCCATACCGCAGGATGCTCGCGACGGGCAAGGGAACCCCGGTCGGGACCATCCGGAACGGAAGCTGTTCGAACTGCAACATGCGGAACTCGCCCCAGACGGAAATGGAAGCGCGGAACGGCAATCTGGTGCATTGCGACAACTGTTCGTTTTACCTGTACGACCCGGACGCGTGAAACCGACATCGCTTTCCGGCTTTTTTCGAACAAAAAGGCAAGGCGCCGACCGTAAAAAAGCCGCCGAGCCGTTCCCCCTAATTTTCCGAAAATATGTACTGCGGATTACTTGAAAAAACTCATGCGCGCGTTATATTAATATAAACAACTTTTTTTCAAACGCCATAAACAGCCTGAAAGGGTTTCCGAACAATGCGCAAACCAAGTGATGTCGACTTCCCGTTTTTGTGGAATATCTTCAAACGCCGCTACCAGTACGTGCTGGCATTCGGCATCTTCTGCGCCGCAATTACTTTCGTCTATCTCAAATACATCGCGAAACCGGTCTACCGCGTGGATTTCTCCCTGTACGCATGGGACTATGCGGGGAGCTCGGATGATACCGTTACTACCACCTCCGCACGGACCAATGACGCAATCCAGGCGACAAACATGATCGACCGCGACCTGATCGTGGCGGACAAGATGCTGAACGACTATGAAAAACTGATGGACAGCCGCTACGTGACCGACCGCGTGAAGACCCAGCTCAGCCTGGAATATCCCGAGCTGACCCTTGAGGAAATCCCCTACAAAAAGCAGATCACGCTCAGCCGCAAGACCCACTTCATCGACTGCTCGTTCTTCTCCGAATCCAAGGAAATGGCCATGGCCGCCGCCACGGTGACCAACGAAGTCTTCCTCGACACCATCAAGACCCAGCTCGGCATCTCCAAGCTCAGAAACATCGACGTCCCGCAGGCGCAGGAAAAACCGGTCAGCAACCGCCCCGTCTTCAAGGCAGGCGTCGCGTTCGTCTTCTCCAGCGCGTTCATCTTCGGCCTGCTCACGCTCTACGCCATGCTGCGCGACCACATCACCTCGACCGACCAGATCACGAAGGAACTCCAGGTCCCGCTGCTCGGCACCATGGTCCGCCTGAAACGCCGCAAAGCGTACCGCAACGACAAGAAGATGAACGTGGCGCTGAACGACAAGACCACTTACAACTTCAACAGCTTCTACGAAGACTTCCAGATCCTGCTCACCAACCTGCAGTATTCCCGCCCGAAAAAAGACTCCGCGCACGTCATCATGGTCACCAGCTCCACCCCGAACGAAGGCAAGACGCTGCTCTCCAGCTATCTCTCTCTTCTCCTCGCGGAAAAGGACAAGAAAGTGCTCATGATCCACGCCGACATCCGCAAGGGCGACTCCGCGGACTACTTCGGACTCGCGCACTCCGTCGGCCTGGTCGACTATATCGTCGGCAAAAAGACGTTCGAGGAAGTGGTCCACCGCGGCATCAACGGCACCAAGCTCGACGTGATCCCGCCCGGACCGATCCCGCCGAACCCGCTCCGCCTGATCGAAGTCTTCGCCGAAAGCGGATTCGTGGCGGAAAAGGCAAAGGAATACGATTACGTCATCGTCGACACGCCGCCCGCGACCATCCTGGCCGACGCGCTCGTGCTGGGCAAGCTGGTCGACGACATCATCGTCGTGGTCAACGGACGCAAGACCTCGCTGAGCTCCCTGAAAGTCCTCATCAACCGCCTGAAGGAGCTCAAACTCAACATTTCCGGCATCATCCTGAACCAGTTCGCCCAGTCCTCCGGAGCCTACGGGTACGGCTATGGTTATGGCTACGGCTACGGTTATGGCTACGGCTACGGCAAGAAATACGGCGGCTACGGCTACGGTTATGGCTACGGGTACGGATACGGGTACGGCTACAGCCACAGGTCGAAAAAGAAAAAGGGCAAAGGCCCCGAACCCGTTCTCACCAAGGAAGAAGCTTCCATCTCCCTCATGTCGCCCGCCGCGCCGGAAAGCGCCGAATCCGCCGGAGAGAAGGGATCCAAGTAACCCCGAGCATCATCTGTTCAACCCCAGCCCCCGAGTTTGAATCATGATCGATATTCATTGCCACATCCTGCCGAACGTGCCCGGCGACGACGGTTCGCCGGACATGGAGGAAACGGTCAAGCTGTTCGAGCTGGCGCAGGCCGACGGCATCGACACCATCATCTGCACGCCGCACGGCAAACAGCCCGCCGGAGACCAGATCAAGCGCATGGACGAGATCCGCGCCGCGACCGAAGCGAAAGCCGCGGAATACGGCATCAAACTCCTGCGCGGCCTTGAATACAACCTGCCCCAGCTGTTTCAGGTGGACGAATCCGCGGTCGGCCTCGCCGGAACGAACTTTATCCTCATCGACTTCGTCCGCAGCCGCATGGACTCCTCCGTCGACGCCATCAGCCGGTCCACGCATTCCGCCGGGTTCCACCCGATCTGCGCGCACCCGGAACGCCTCTTCCAGAGCTGGGAGCATGTGCACCACATCTACAACACGGGCTACACGATGCAGCTGACCGCCGCCTCAATCCTCGGCGATTTCGGGCGCGGCTGCCAGAAATTCTCGCTCGACCTGCTGGACCACGGCCTGTGCCACTACGTCGCCTCCGACGCGCATTCCACTTCGCGCGCGTTCCGCCAGACCGAGTGCAAAAAGTTCATCACGGAACACTACGGCGAGGAAACCGCGAACATCCTCTTCGAGGAAAATCCGAAACGCCTCCTCGCGAACCAGATGCCGCTCGAGATCCCGGTCGTCAGCGACGACTACGACGAAGACCTTCCGAAAAATCCCTTCCTCCGCGCCATGTACCGGTTCTTCACCGGCCATCGCCGCGACGAGGACGAGGATTGATCTTTCCGACTTGTTTTGAACGCGCGTTTCCCGCTTCGTTTTGAGGCGGGGTTCGTTCCCTTCCACCTGGAGTTTCCGGCATCATGAAAACACGGTATATCCTCGCCCTTTCCGCAATCCTGCTCGCCGCTACGCTGATCCCGGCGGTCCATTCCGCAACGGTCCGCGGAGTGAGCCGGCGTCCGGCATCTCAGGCGCAGGCCGCGGCAAAAGCCCCCGGCTACGCCATCGTGATCCCGGCGAACCATCCCGAGCTGGACGGAGCGGTCCAGGCGCTCAAGGCCAAGCACGCCGCGCTCGGTCCGAAAGTTTTCACATACAAACAGGACGTCCGCGAGGTATTGCCAGGCCTTCAGGAAATGCTCCCGTATTACACCTGCTTCGTGACGCCGAAGGAGCTCGCCGGACGCAAGTTCACGGGCGAAATCTCCCGCATGACGCGCGAAATCCTGCCCGACCCGTACGTCGACACCTTCTGGGGCATCCTGACCGGCTACGACGCCTCGGACATCAAGCGCGTGGCGGAGTTCAAGGGGCCGATCGACATCACCGACGCGCTCGACATGGTCGGCGGATTCCATCACTCCCTGATGAAGCGCTGCTACAGCTTCGACGAAACGCAGGAAGACAACCTCCGCATCACTGATCCCGCGAAGAAATACGACAATAAGAAAACTCGCACGGACAAGGATTTCACCGAACAGTTCGTCAAGCTCGTGAACGGCGGCGGGTTCCAGATCATCATGACCTCCGGGCATGCTTCCGAACACGACTGGGCCAGCGGTTACCTCAACAGCTTGAACATGTACCTGATCGACCGGAAAGGACAGCTCGCCGCCCGCGACACACGCGGCCGCGTGACCGACATCAAGGATACGACGCCGAAGATCTGGTGCGCCGCGGGCAACTGCCTGATCGGAAACATCCCCCACGGACAGGATTCCTGCATGGCCACCGCCATGATCCATTCGTTCGGCGTGTACCAGTTCATGGGCTACACCATCGAAACGTGGTTCGGACGGCAGGGCTGGACGGCGCAGGGGATGCTGACCGATTATCCCGGCTACTATTCGTTCAACGAATCGTTCCATTTCGCGAACTCCTGGATCGTGGAGAACCTCGTCAAGCACGACTGGAACCGCGTCACGCTGAACACGGCCGACTACGAGACGTTCCAGCGCACGGCGGCGGCCTCCCTGCGCGGACTCCGGTTCAAGGACTCCGAGGAACAGAAGGAGGCACTGGGGCTGCTCTACGACCGCGACGTGGTGGCGTTCTACGGCGATCCGGCCATGCGCGCGGCCATCGACCCGAAGCCCGGCCAGACGCTGAAGCTGGAGCGTTCCCTGGGCGCGGACGGCGTCCTGACGCTGAAGCTGACCGCGCTGAAGGAAGACCAGTGGAAGGATCAGGGCGTGTACCTGCCCTACGGATTCGTGATGGCGTCGCCGGAAGTCGTCTCCAAGTCGTTCGACGCCGACGTCGTCACGTCCTCGATCTTCGCCTGCGTCAAGCTGAAAGGACCGTTCAAGAAGGGCGACACGATCACGCTCGCGGTCAAGGACAAAGGCGCCCAAAGCGAAAAAAAAGTCTCTGAAGCCGCCGGAAAAGGGAAAACCGTAAGCGCAAACACATCCGAAGCCGCCGGAACGCTCCGCAAGATGCTCGCCGCCCTCCCCGCCAGCGCGACCGCGACCGACCTCTCCGCCCGCCTCGAACGCGCACTCTCCAGCATCCCGCAGGACAAGCTCGACAGGATCGCTCTTTTCGCCATGACTCCCCCGGAAGGCCCGTACTTCGCCGCGCTGCTGGCGGAAATGCCCGAATGCGACTATGCGGACGTCGAACCCTTCCAGCTGCTGGAACACGTCCGCTACGCGCTCAAAGCGCGCAAAGACGCCCCCTGGGCCGACCAGATATCCGAGGACCTCTTCCTGCGCTACATCCTGCCGTACTGGGGCGTGAACGAGAAGCGCGACCTGTGGCGGAAAATGTTCTACGACAAGTTCATGCCCGCCGTGCGCGAGTTCAAGACCGCCAGCGAGGCCGTCAAATACCTGAACGACCACGTCTTCAAGGAGCTGAACGTGACCTACGACGCGGTGAAGCGCCCGAAGCCCGACCAGTCCGCGCAGGAATCCATCGCCGCCTCCTACGCCTCCTGCACGGGGCTCTCCGTGATTCTTTTGGACGCCTGCCGCGCCTGCGGCATCCCGGCGCGCTTCGTCGGCTGTCCCCAGTGGACGGACCGTTCCGGCAATCACTCCTGGATCGAGTTCTGGGACGACCAGTGGATCTACGAGGGCGCGTCCTCCAGCGATCCGCGGAACCGTTCGTGGGTCGGCGACAAGGTGAAGGAAGCCACGGAGGATTCCCTGGTCGGCGGCGTGTGGGCGGTCACAACCGAACCGCAGAAGGACGGCGCGTTCTTCGTGCTGCCGTGGAAGCCGGCGGACCGTTCCTATCCGGCGGTGCCGCTGCGCGCGTTCTACCTTGACGACGGCATGGTCAGCTTCAATCTCTCCCGCTTCAGCGCCGAGAAATCCCCCGTCTGGCTGTATTACAAGGGCGAGCCGTGGTACCGCCTGGCTCCGCCGATTGCGAAGACGATCGACCTGCCCGCGTCCGTGCTCGCGGACATGACCGTCCGCCTCGACTCCGACAAGGACGCGAATCTCGTCCCGCTCGTGCAGTAAAACAGTTTTTCCGCTGATAATAAAAGAACCGGTCCCGCGGCTGATGCGGAGGCCGGTTTTCTATTTTGAGGATCGGGAAAAAATGCGTCAGGATTTCTTCAGGACGCTGGGGGGAAATCCGATCTGCTGGTGGAACTGCTTCGAGAAGAAGAACTGGTTCTTGTATCCGAGGCGTTCGGCCGTCTCCTTGACGCTCATGCCGGAGGACAGCATGTTCACGGCCTTCTCCATCCTGCACTGGATCTGGTACTGGCCGATGCTGTAGCCGTTGATCATCTGGAAATGGCGGCGGAGCGAGGGATAGCTGAACGGGATGTCCTTCAGGAGTTCGGGCAGCGGGCAGTTGCTCTTGATATTGGCCTGAATGACCTCCTTGACCGAATCGGATATTTCATCCGAGAACCCCTTGATGCGGCTGTCCAGGATCACGGTCAGGAGCTTGAGGGCGCGGAGCGCGATTTGCGATTCGTCGCCCGCAGTCCGCAGGTATGCGAGGAAATCGTAGCACTGGTTGAGGAGTTCGAGCGAGAGGTTGATGTCGCGGACGGGGCCCTGCGAATCCAGCGCGAAGAGGTGGCGGCACATGGAGCGCACCCAGGAATCGTCCTGGCCGGGCATGTTCTTCAGTTTCAGGTAGCCAGGGCGTCCTGCCTCGGTGTAGTCCAGGAACGCGTCGTGCGGCTCGTCTCCGGCTGTGTCCTTCATGAAGTGGAACGCCAGGTAGAATTCCAGCCAGTTGCTGCCGGGGTCGATCAGGTTGGAATGGCTCACGCCGGGAATGCGGAAAAAGAGCTTGCCGGGGCAGAGCGGTTCGCGGCGGCCGGCTGCGTCGATGTAGGTCCCCGTGCCGCGCAGGACGACCGAGACGGAGAACAGCGGGAACCCGCCTCCGCGCCAGTCGAGCTCCTCGCGCTTGCGGATGATGCCGGACGTGACGGCGTCACGCCCGATGGACCGGTAAACGCCGCCGAAGTTGATGTCGAACTTTTTCGGGACTTCGAACATGGCCTGAAATCATCCGAGGTTGACCGGCGCTCCGTCGTCGCCCTTCCGGATGTCGCCGTCCTCGATGATGCGCTTGACCATGTTGGAGAGCTTTTCCCCGGTAAGGGGCTTCAGGACGATGGCGTCGAAGTGGGACATATCGAAATTGCCGGTCGTCTCGACGTCGGCGGTCTGCGCGACGATCGGGATGTGCGCGAACTTCGGATTCTCCTTCACAGCGGCGGAAAGCTGCGCGCCGTTCATCTCCGGCATCCACATGTCGGAAAGGATCAGGTCGATCGGCTGCTTTTCGAGGAGTTCGAGCGCTTCCTTGCCCGATCCGGCGGTAAAGACATTGTCGAATCCGATCTTTTTGAAGAGCGCCTTCGCGACGCGGAGGTTCATCGGGACGTCATCGACGATGAGGATACGGATGTTCTTCGCATCCCGCACGATGCCATCGGCCGCGGATTTTTGCTTGGCGGCCTGCGTTTTCTTCGCCGGGGCGGCCTTTGCACGGTAACGCACGGCATTGAGCGTAATCACGAAGGTGCTTCCCTCGCCGAGCGTGCTGGTGCAGGTCAGTTCGCCGTTCATGCAGGTCGCCAGGCGCTTGGAGATGGAGAGGCCGAGGCCCGTGCCGTTGTTCACGGCGTTGGTGCCGCGCATCCTGGAGAGCTGGACGAACGGCTCCATGAGCTTCTTCTGGTCGTCCTCGGAAATGCCGATGCCGGTGTCGCTGACGGCGCAGCGGAGCGTACCGGTGTCAGCGCCGGGATCGGGCGTGAAGGAGACGTGGAGCGTGATCGCGCCCTTTTTGGTGAACTTGACGGCGTTGCCGAGCAGGTTGATGAGGATCTGGCGGATGCGGATGTTGTCGACGTCGAGTTCCGGCAGATCGTCCGGCACGTCGGAAACGAGCTTGTTGCCGTTCTCCTGGGCGCGGAAGGTGAAGATGAGCAGGACTTCGCGGCAGAGGGCGTTGAAGTCGGTGAATGCCGTGATGATCTGCATCTGGTTCGCTTCGAGCTTGGAGAGGTCGAGCACGTCGTTGATGAGCATGAGCAGGGCGTTCGCCGAGGAGGAA
>JBGUKB010000155.1:0-9480 GCA_045114235.1 Victivallales bacterium | reverse complement strand
GCCGAAGCCGCCCATGCCACCGGCAGGAACCGCACCAGCGCCCGCACCAGGACCACCGGCAGGACGATTGCCGCCCGCGCCGGGGCCGCCTGCGCCGGCAGGACGATTTCCGCCCGCGCCGGGGCCGCCTGCGCCTGCAGGACGGTTGCCGCCGCCGAAGCCGCCGCCGAAGCCCATGCCGCCGAAACCGGCGTAGATGTTGTAGTAGAGGCCGTTGCGCTTATAGAGCCACGGACCTTCGATGTAGCTCTGGAGGCCGAGATTGATGATCTCGCCGTCGATCTCGCACATGTTGTCTTTCAGCTTGGCGAGGTAGGAGGTCTGTCCCCAGGCGAGCCACGCGGTGCCGTCGTCGTCGATCAGCACGGTCGGGTCGATGTCGTTGCCGGTGGTCATGTCGTCGGTGATGACCGGCTTTTCAACGGGCTTGAACGGGCCGACGGGGGAATCCGCGATGGCGACGCCGATGGAGTTGCCCTGGCCGTTCTTGTTGCCGTAGGTCACGTACCAGTAGAACTTGTCGCCCTTCTGCACGACCTGGGCCGCCCATGCGACGCCCGCGCGGCCGTTCGGGAACTGTTCCGGCTTCAGCAGGACGCCGTGGCTGGTCCAGTGGACCATGTCGGTCGTGGAGTAGCAGCGCCACGCGGCGATGTTGTAGTTGCCGGGGAGGCCGTTCTGTTCGCCGTCCTTGTAGATGTCTTCGCCCGTGTAGACGAAGAGGCGGTCGCCGACCACCAGCGGAGCCGGGTCGCACGTCCAGGCATCCGTGAAGATCGGGTTGCCGTTCGGTTCCAGAGCCGTGCCCGGATACTCTTTGGCATCGGCGGCCTGGGCCGCAAAGCCCGCGAAGAGAGCAAAAGCCGCGATGGCTCCTGCGAGGAGGAAAGTTTTTTTGTTCATGTTCAACCTTTGGTTAAAAAGTTTGTAAGGGGTGAAACGGTTGCATCTGAGCTCGATCCGCCTGAAAGCAGGCAAATCTTCCCATAATGTACCCCCCTGTGCACGTATTGTCAAGGCTTTTTTTCGGAGAAACCACAAAAATATTATTCAATTCCGAAAACAAAAAAGAGTCCCGGACCGCAACGGGCCGGGACTCCGAGAAGGTCTAATGCTATTCCGCGTAACGGAGAAGGTTTATTTCAGCTCCACGTCGAACTGGGCGGCGGGGAAGCCCTCCTCGTTATAGAGGTTGCCCATCGGGAATCCGCGGTAGGCATAACGGATGGCGGTAGGCGCGGGAACCGCCTTGCAGGAGACCACAACCGTATCCTTTCCGGAAATATGCGCGTCGTCCGCCCAATGCCAGTTGCCGTCAGCGTCGCGCAGGGCGAAGTCCTCCAGTTCGCTGTCCGGGCTGCACCGCGTGTACTGGGCGTTCGCGCGGCGCCCCTGCGTGACGTATTCGGTCTTCACGGGGTGCGCGACCAGCCCACCGCCGACACGGTCAAACGTGACCGTGACCTCGGATCCGTTGCGCGACGCGCTCTTGAAAATGGGGCTGTCCGCCACGATGTCGCGCCCGAAATCGTATTTCAGCACGAGCTTCGCGAGGCGTTCGCCGATGGGACGCTTGTCGCGGGCGTGCACGTCCAGCGCCTCGCCGGTGTCCGCGCCGACCGCCATGTGGGAAAGCGGATCGGCGAGCTCGGTGCGCTGCTGGGACGCGCGGATGCGCGGCTGGACCGCGACGGCGTTCGGGTCGGGATCCGGCGGCTTGTAGCCGTTGAGCGTGACGAAATAGAATTTGAGGTCGTCGCGCCGGAAGAGCTTCCGCCAGGAATCCGTCATGAGCGCGTACAGCTTGTCGTATTTCTCGGCGTCGTCCATGTTCTGTTCGCCCTGGAACCACAGGACGCTGCGGAACGACGCGTTGCGGAGCGGATATACCATACCGTTGTACAGGTACGTGCTGGTCTTGCCGCGGAACGTCTCGTTCGGGTCCTCGCCGCCCGCGACGAGCGCCTCGCGGCTGGTCCACACCTGCACCTTGCTGCCGCCGAGCGAGGAATGGATGATGCCGATGGGCACGCCGAGCTCCTTGTGGAGCTGTTCGGCGGCGAAATACGCCACGGCGGAATATTTCGGCGTCGTGGTCTCGCCGGGGAGCTCCCACGGCCCGGTGAACGTATCGGACGGGGACGGCACCTGCTTTTCCTTGATCGTCGCCATGCGGACGGCGTTCGGCTGAAGCGCGGACGCCTTCGCGATCTCCTCGTAGTCCGGGATCGGATGCTGGTTGGTGCGCGGACCAAGCGGCTTCTCCATGTTGGACTGGCCGGACGCGAGGAACACCTCGCCGATCAGGATGTCATAGCGCGTGAGCGTCTCGCCGCCGCTTGTCACGGTCATGGTGTACGGCCCGTCGCCGAGCTTCCGCACGTCCACGGACGCCAGCCACGTGCCGTCCTCCGCCGCGGATGTTTCCGCAGTCGCCGACTTCGCGAACCAGCCTTCGCCGCCGATGCGCACTTTCACTTTGGCAAAGGGCGTTGCCTTGCCCCAGACATGAGTGGCATCCGAACGCTGCAGCACGGCGTGGTCGCTGAGCAGGTCGCACATCTGAAGCCGTTTCGGGACATCGTTTCCGGCGGACGAAACGGATTCGCCGACGCAGGACGCGACGAAAACGGAAACAAGGGCGCTCAGGACAAAAACAGGGAGGAAACGGAGCGTTTTCATGGGGAGGTCACCTCAATTTGATTTCGGAGGATCGTTTTTGAAGAAAAAGGCGGCGCGTTCGTTCTGAAGGAAACAAACTTCGCCGCCCGGTTCAGCTGTTAAGCGCACGGCACGGTCAGGGCCGGTCTTCGACCGCCTGCTCCGTTTCCGGCACGGACAGGAATTCGGCCTTCACGAACGTCTTGTAGATGGTCTTTTCCTTGTCGCGGACGTCGGAATAGTTGATCGTGTTTTTCATGTAGGAGAGCGAGGTATCGCTGTTGTCGGACACGTTCCACTGCGGCGCGCCGGAGTTGTTGAGCTGGTCCTTCCGCGCCTCGCCGTCCGGGATCTTCGCCATGGAGATGATGCGGATGCCGTTCGCCCCCTCGCGCCGCGCCGCGGTCTGGAGCTTCTCGCGGATGTCCTTGCTCGTGAGCGAAGGACGCGCGGTGTATTCCGCCGTCCCGAGCACGATCACGCCGGGCATCTTGTCCAGTTCGGAGGCCAGATAGAATTTCACCGGCACGTCAGAGCGAAGCGCAGGCAGGGATTCGCCCTGATATTCGACACCGGCGCAGGCAGCCAGGATGAAACAGGCAACGGCAACAGTCAGCGGCAGAAAACATTTCTTCATGCGTGTAACTCCTTTCGAGGGAAAATGCGTGATAGTTCCATACACTTGGCATTAATATACATGGACAAATGCGAAAATCAAGCTGCTGTTTCCGTTTTGATTTATCTTTTTCAAAATGCCATGAGAATCAGCGGATTCAGTCCCGGAAGATGTCCAGGTTGAGCTTTTCGACAAACTCGTCGAGGCGGTCCTCCGTCCCGATCACCATCTTCGGGCACTTCATCCGTAGCATCCGCACGAACAGCCCGTCGGCGGTCTTCATGATGCACCGTCCCTGCGAATCGAATACGGAGGTGTTGCCGTGTCCGCAGCTCGGCGAACGCGCCTTGAAAAGAAACGCCCCGATGCCGCGCCGCAGGAGCTGTTCGATCTTCACGCCCGCCCATTCCTCCATCCGGCGCGTCTCGTCCTCGCCCGTGGCGATCACTTTCAGCCGCGTGCCGCCCTGCCCCCGTTCCAGGCGCATCGCCGGACGCGGGATCGCGAGGCCGCACTCGACCTCCGGGCAGACGGGCACGAAGTCGACCTTGTTCAGGAGGCGTTCCACAATGCGCGGATTGAGCTTGTCCGTGCCGTCGTAACGGTACTTCATGCCCAGCAGGCACGCGCTGACGCCGATCTTGAGTTTCTTCAACGGCATACCCTATGGTTTCCTTTCCGCGCCGCACGGCTCCGAAGCGAACGAATGATAAAGCCTGCACGCGCCGCAGTCGCCCGACTGCGCTTCGCAGTGCGTCTTGTACAAATGGATCAGCCCCTGCTGGGCGGCGGCGCTTTTCACGGCGTTTTTCCGCCCCGGCAGACACAGCGCCTGCATCCGGCGCACCACCAGATTGCTTGGAAGCGGCGGCATCGTGCGGAAAAGCTCGAAGACGCGCGTTTCCAGCGCATCGTCGTGCACGAGCTTCGCATACGCCGCCATCACGGGCAGGATCACATCGGCGAACAGCGATTCCACGCGCGGACGCCCGAAGAGCGCCGCATGATGTTTGAGTTCGGCGGACCGGAACGACGTATGCGCGTCCCAGAACGCCTCACCGCCGCTCAGACGCTCCTGAATCGTCTCAAGGATCAGATCCGCACTGCCGCATTTCAGGATCCCGGCGAGCTGTCCGCACGGATCGGGCAGGAACGTCCGGCCGGCCGCGCCCAGCATCGCCAGACGGCGTTCCGGGCTGTTCAGCGGACGGCATGTGCGTTTAAAATAAAGTCCCTCACCTCCGTTTTTCCGAAGTGGCCACCATTCATCCCACCAGGCGGAGGCAAGCGCGCGTCCGTCTCCTGTCAGGCGCTTGTCCGCGGCGGGGTCGGGCAGAAGCCCGGATTCACCCCACGCGAGCGCCTCGAAATGCGCCGTCAGCTCGTCCTCCTGATACTCGCGCAGGCGTTCCGCGAGCGTACGGAAGACCTCCCGGTTGTCGGGCACGCCGAGCTGTTCGGCGACAGCGGAGAGAAACGCTTTCGTCGTTCCGGCGGAGATCATCATGCGGAGACGTTCGTCCGCACGCAATCTGAGCCGGTCCGTGCCCGCGTCGATCAAAAATATTTCGAGTTCGTCCGGCGTCATCTTCGCAAAGTAAGCGGCACACGCGGCCTGCGGTTTTTCAGGCGTTTCCGCTTCAAAAGTTTCTTCCGCTTCCGGCAGGACGAGCACAGCGGATTCCGGCAGGAACGCCACGTTGCCGGGCGAAGAATCGTCCCGGCGCACCACATGCAGGATCACGCCGTCGTATGCAGGATCGCCGCCGTGCCCGTGCGAGATCCAGTCGCTCGTTTTTACATGGACTTCGATGTCGCCGCGGAGCATCGCCCCGTTCAATTCAAGCTTCGCATCGCGGAAATCCGGTCCCGGCATCCGGTTCCATCGTCCGGGCGAAAGCACCCGCAGCAGGTTCCCATTTTTCAATTTGAACGTCGCGCCGCGCCGGACCTCCGACCACTGTTTCTGGATCGCGAGTTCGGGCTCGGATGCGTGGATATGCGCGTCTCCTCCGGAGACACTGCCCCGTCCCGTTTTCTGATGTTTCTTCGGCTCGTTCATTCTGGCTGGGCGGTCATGGCGGCACGGCAGTCCGTTTTCGGGCAGTAGCCGCGGCAGGAGAGCTGGATCTCCTTCAGGACGAATCCCTCCGGCAGGCCGGGCACGGACGGCAGAAGAGGTTCATCGCCGGCGGGAAAAAGATCGTAGACTTCGCCGCAGTGCAGGCACTTGAAATGGCCGTGTTCGCACATATTGGCGTCGTATCGCAGTTCGCCGCCCTCGATCGTGATCTCCCATACGGCATGTTTTTCCGCGAGGAGCTTCAGCGTGTTGTACACGGTCGTGAGCGACAGGGTGGGCTGTTCCGCCCGGACAGCCTCGAAAATCGTTTCGGCGGTCGGATGGATCGCATGCGTCCGCAGAAAATGGTAGATCGCGGTGCGCTGAGGAGACGGCGTGACGCCGATCTTCCGCAGGATCTCAATGCTGGATTCGCGTGTCATCATGGGCGGGGAAATGAGGTAAAATGTTAAGGAAGGGCCCGCATCCTGTTACGGATACGGGCACAGACAAAAAACTAAGACCTACTTCAAAAGATCAGTCTTTGAAATAGCGTTTCAGGAGGCCGGCGAACGCGGCGCCGTGGCGCGCTTCGTCCTTGGCCATTTCGTGCACGGTGTCGTGGATGGCGTCGAAGCCGAGCTGTTTCGCCTTCTTCGCGATCTCGAACTTGCCGGCGCAGGCGCCCTGTTCGGCTTCCACGCGTTTGGTCAGGTTGGTCTTCGTGCAGGGGGCGACGACTTCGCCGAGGAGTTCGGCGAACTTGGCGGCGTGTTCGGCCTCTTCGAACGCGATGCGCTTGTAGGCCTCGGCGATCTCGGGATAGCCTTCGCGGTCCGCCACGCGGCTCATGGCGAGGTACATGCCGACTTCGGTGCATTCGCCCGTGAAGTTGGCATGCAGGCCGTCCATGATCTCCTTGTCGTCGACTTTGCCGTCGCCGATGCTGTGGACGGTGGCGAAGGACATGGAATCGGCTTTTTCGTCCTTGACGACGAACTTGGAGGCGGGAGCCTTGCACTGGGGGCAGAATTCGGGGGGATTGTCGCCTTCGTGGACATAGCCGCAGACCTGGCAAACGTACTTCATGATGGGTTTCCTTTCTTTCACGCGCCGGGCGGCGCATGAGGTGGTTTGGGTTGGGTTTGGAAACGTTGTCCCGGCGGGGAGAAGACGCCGGATTGTAATGGCTACAAGATTACAATAACTCCAAATCAAGAAAAGTCAAACCCGAAATCCCGTTTTTTCGGATATTTGTCGCAACCCGATGCGCAGCAACATCTTTTTTTATATCTCGGGAGTAAATTTCCCGCGGTTCGCAGGATCGAGCAGAGGCCATTTCACGAGTCCGATGCGTGCAAGGAAGTAACGGATCGCGACCGCAAGGCAGCCGAACCCGTACTTTACGCTACGCCGGAACGAAATGCTGGAGGCTTCCTCGAAGTATTTGGTCGGGCACGAGACCTCGGCGATCACGGCTCCGGTCCATGCGATCTGTGCGAGCATTTCGTTGTCGAAGATGAAATCGTCGGAATTCCCGCTCAGGTCCAGCGATTCGAGCAGTTCGCGCGAGAATCCGCGGTAGCCGGTGTGGTACTCGGAGAGTTTCTGTCCCATGAGCACGTTTTCCACGAACGTGAGGAGACGGTTGGAGACGTATTTGTACAGCGGCATGCCGCCGCGCAGGGCGCATCCGCCGAGGATGCGCGAGCCGAGCGTGCAGTGGTACAGGCCGTTCCCGATCATCGCCGCCATCGCGGGGATCAGCAGCGGCGTGTACTGGTAGTCGGGATGCACCATGATGACGATGTCCGCGCCCTGTTCGAGCGCAAGCTTGTAGCACTGCTTCTGGTTGCCGCCGTAGCCGGTGTTGCGCGGCAGGCGGCAGGTCACGGCGCCTTCGATGCGGGACGCCGCCGCCCACGTGTCGTCGCTGCTGGCGTCGTCCACGATCACGACCTGGTCGACGAACGGCTGCGCGGCGGCTTCGCGGAAGGTCTTCTCGAGGGTCTTTTCCGCGTTGTACGCGGGCATGACCACCACGACTTTTTTCCCGTTGAACATCGTTGCTCCGGTTGCGTTGTTTTCTTGAGGTGCGGGATCAGGCTGATTCGAGCCGTTTCCCCGCGTTCGCTTACGCATAAATATACATCCGGCAAAGCTTTTTTCAAGCGTGTTTCAGGGCTATGGCGAAGATTCGGCGCATCCCCAACGCATTTTTACCTCGAAAAAATAGTTCATTTTCTTCATCACCCGCTTGAAAAACCACGCGCGCAAGATATATTATTCAAATATCGTAAAAACCAAGTATATAACCCGTCATATTCGTACAGGAAAAAAACTTTGAATCAGCACGACACAGCATCATTCCCGGCAGGCTTCGGCGGCGCGCCCGTCGACGCCCTCTACAACGGCATCCGAAACCGCCTGTTCCTGCGCGAATCGGCGGCGTTCTGCGCCGTGGCGCTCTTCCTGGCGGGGGGCGTCGTGCTCGCATGGCGGCTGGCGTTCCCGGAATGGCATCGCGACGCCGTGATCCTGTCAACCGCGCTGTTCGTCGCCGCCGCGCTGGCAGGCGCACTGGTCCAGGCGATCCGGCTCACGCCGCCGAAACGCAAGCTCACGGTCTGGCTGGACGCCCATTCGGACTGCGGTGGATTCCTGGCGGCGTCGCTCGAAACGGACTGTTCCGCGTGGGCAACACAAATCCCCGCGCCACAAGCGCCGCGCTTGAACATGGAATTTCCCGCCGCCCGCCTGACCGCGCTCCTGACCGCGGCGCTCTTCTTCGCCGGGGCGTTTCTGGTCAAGACCGACCGGATCGGACAGAACGGCCCGAACACGCTCGACGTGCACGAGGAGCAGGAGGAATTGCAGGAAAAGCTCGAGATTCTCGAACAGGAGCCGCTGGTCCCGCAGGAGGAGATCGAAGCCGCGAAGGATGCGCTCGAAGAGCTCGTGGAAAACAGCAGCGGCACGACCCCGGCGAAGACGTTCGAAGGCATCGAAGCCCTCCGCGAACTGACCGATTCGCTCGCCGCCAGCGCCTCCCGCGCGCTGGAGCATTCCGCCGAGAATTTCGAGAAACTTTCCCAGACCGCCTCCGCGCTCGCGAACCTGCCGTCCGACGTACCGGGCCGCACGAAGGCGCTGGAACAGCTCAAACAGCTTGCCGAACAGCTCGCCGCGGACGACGCCGCGCTGGCGGAGTTCCTGAAGCAGAGCGGGGACAACCTCGCCTCGTCCATGACCCCCGAACAGCTCCAGTCTCTCGCCGACGCGCTGGGCGAAGGTGCGCAGAGCATGCGCGACCGCCTCGAAAAGCTCGCGCAGATGCGCAACGACCAGATGCAGCAGCAGAACGGCCAGGGACAAGGTCAAGGTCAGGGGCAAGGACAGGGCGGCGACACCGGGCTCGCGACCGATTCCGACTACGAGAACAGCGCCGAGGCGCTTCAGCAATGGCTGGAGGAAAATGCCCCGGGCGCATCCGAGCTGTCCGACGCCGCCGGACAGGGACAGGGCAACGGCGCCCCCGGCTCGGGCGGCATTTCCCGCGGACGCGGCGACGCCCTCCTCTATTTCAACGGAGAAACGCAGGACGTCGGCGACGAACGACGCGACCTCATGCTCGAAAACAACACCCCCGGACAGAGCGTCTCCATCCTGGAGTTCGCCACCTCGCCCGGCGACGAGACCGCCGAACGCGCCAAGGCCGGACAGCTCTCCGGCGGCGGCCAGGCGGCTGAGCACGCCGAAACGCGCATCCTCCCGACGCACCGCGAATCCGTCCGGCGCTATTTCAACAACTCACCCGAACAACCATAATACATTTATCATACTCCTAGGAGCAGCCCCGCGATGAACACCGAACAACCCTCCCTGATGACTCCCGAAGAACTCAACCGCGTCAGCGCCCTTGCGGCGCGCCTCCTCGACGAACTCGACAAGATTCTCCTCGGCCAGCACGAGGTCCACAGGCTTCTCCTCATCGGCATCTTCAGCCGCGGTCATGTGCTGCTCGAAGGCCTCCCCGGCGTCGGCAAGACCGCCCTCGTGAAGGCGCTCGGCAAACTCATGCGCCTCGAGTTCAAGCGCATCCAGTTCACGCCCGACCTGCTCCCCAGCGACATCCTCGGCG
>JBGUKB010000154.1:0-6206 GCA_045114235.1 Victivallales bacterium | reverse complement strand
TGGTGGAGCAGATGGGAGTTGAACCCACGACCTATACGATGCGAACGTATCGCTCTAGCCAACTGAGCTACTGCCCCACAAAAAAATGTATCTACTAATATACACCGGAACAGGAAAAAATCAAGGGGGATTCGTTTTTTTTCGAAAAAAGTTTGTGTTTTTTGACGATTGTAAAAGGAAACGCAACGATCAAATGGGGATCATGTTGCGTTTTGGGGATCAAGTGTCATGCCTGTTGTTTTTTCATCGTTTTTGAGGATACGGATTTGATTTTTCTCTGCTTTCGAGTTATATTAAAAGACCTTTTATATCGTGCACCCGTAGCTCATTTGGATAGAGCGACTGCCTCCGGAGCAGTAGGTGGTGGGTTCGAGCCCCGCCGGGTGCACCACTTTTTTGCTCAAAAAACGGCCTTCTTCCCCATTTCTTCCCAGTCCATCCCTGTTTTTTTCCGATTCGAGTGTTATGTTGTGCGGCAATCCACGGGGGAGATACGGGACCAGACGTTAAGCGCAAGACGGAGCAGGGGAACAGGAACAGGGCATCAGGATCTCCCGCAGGCGCATGAGTTCACCGGCGCGGGGCGGTGGAGAATTCGAAGACGGTGCAGAGGCCGGATTCGTTCGAGAGCGTGAACGTGAGTCCGCCGGGCGCGGGGACGCCGCGGTACAGGGCAGGGGTGATGAGGTCGCCGGGCCGTGCCTGCGCCTTGTATTCGAGGCGCATCCGGTTGAAGCGGAAATCCGCCGGAAGATACTCCATGGTCTCGTCGAGGGACCGGTTGCTGTTGAAATGGCCGTACATGTCGGCCTCGTGTTCCCTGACCCGGAACGGCGCGAGACGCTCCGGGTCCTGCGCCGGGAGCGTGATCTTGCGCGACAGGTACTCCATGGGGAGCGGCTGGTCGAAATGAAGGTCGCGGACGATCTGCGCGGGGACTTTGCCGGGGCGCCCGGACGCGCGGTCGACGAACGCGCCGATGGCGGCGCAGAGGACGCAGATCTGCCCCTGTGCATCGTAGATGGTGGTGTTGCGGAACCCGAAGAAGTTCTTGCAGTCGTAGACGTTCGTGCGGATCGTCAGGTGCTCGCCGTAGGCGGGGAGACGGATGATCTCCACCTGCCGGAACGCCAGGAAGACCGCGATGCCGTTGTTCCGCAGATACACGGAAAACTCGTCCTCGGAATCCATCTGGAAGCATTCGCATTCCAGGAGGTAGTCGAGTGCGTGGCTGAGGCGGAGGCATCCGCCGGGGGCGGTATCGCTGATCGCTACGGTTCGTTCGATCTGAAACATGTTTTTTTCTCGTTGCAGCGGTGAAAACGGCTGTTTACTTGGTCAGTTGGATTTCGCGGCCTTGTCCGCAGAGAACGGCTTGACGATCCAGTCGACGGAATCCATGTCGGCGATGAATTCGGCAAGGTTGCTTGCGGCCGTGTCGTAGTCCTTCAGGATCAGTCCCTTGTCCGGGACGCTGGACTGGCGGACCTGATCGAAGGCGGAGGTGTTGTTGGTCATGCGTTCGCCAGTCTTCCGGTTATCTTCCACTGCTTTGACGTAGTCGAGGAACCGGGAGTAGACGCGTGCGAGGCGTTCGGCCTCCGTGGTGGCGGAGATGGTTTTGCCGGGGAAATACGCGCGGTAGACGGGCTGGATCCGGATCGCGAGGTTCGACATGCGTTTGAGGCGTTTCTCGAAGTCGGAGCGCCAGACGGGGATGTCGATGAGGGTGTCGAAATGCTCGTAGGAGGCGTTGAAATACTCCACGTCGCGCTTGAACTCCAGATACGGCAGGATATTGCGGTAGCGAGGAGAGACCGAGTATTTGCCGCTGCGGACCGCGAATCCCAGCGAGGAAAGCGTCTGGACGGTGTTTCCCGCCATGTGGAACGAGAACCCGGCGGGGGACGAGCTCTGAGAGGATCCGGTCCCGGAAGCCGTGCCGGAGGAGCCGAGCCCGGTGTATTCGCTGAGCGATTTCCCGGTCATCCGGGAAAGCGGATCGTTCGCCTTTGACACATTGGAAGCCGTCTTGTTCCTGTCTCGCTGATTCGAGGAAGAGGTGGTCGTGGTCGCGGCTGCGGCCTGGACCGGCGCCTGGAACGCCGTGCGGATGTTGCGGGCGTGTGTGGCGGGATTGAGGTCCTCGCCGATGCCGAGCTCCGTGATCGTGTTCTGGAGGATGTTCGCGTCGTTGACGAAACGCTCGAGAGACGAGATGTATTCCTGGCGGAACGAGGAGGAGACGGCGGATTCGCGCGCTTCGGCGAATCCGCTCATGACGATCAGGAGTTCGCGGTCGAAACGTGCCAGGATGTCTTCTTTTTCATCGGCGGCGGACACCGTGCCGGCGAACAGCGCGGCAGCGGCGGCAAGGATCGGGACCAGCAAATTCAAACGCTTCATGTCAAGTCTCCTCCTGATTTCTGTGGAAGGTGTTCAGACTGTGATTTCCGGGCGGCGGCGAGCTCCGCTCTCCGTTTGCGGACAAGATATCTGGCGGAAACCCACTTGGGGTTCCCGTGCTTGTCTCCGATGACGACTTTATTGCCGAGTTTAGCCTCGCGTTCCAGCATTTCATCCACGGCTGCCTGCATGGCTTCCACGGCTTTTCTCATGTCCTCACTCATAACTCAAGACTCCTTTGCATCTCTGAAAAACGTTCCTTATCCAAAATCGCAAGAGGATGTCCGAAATATTTTTCAAAGATAGATACAAATTGATTTCCGGTGTTGTCAAAGCACATCGTTTTATCACAGACATCGGCATAAGCAAATAAGTTCCGAATACTCCGAGGGTAGCGCCTGACAATATCTTCCGACGGAATGTCATGTCCGCCTTTCAAAACCCGCTGGCGAACTCGCTGCGCAGAAAATGCGGCATTCGGGATGTAGAGATAGAACAGCGTGACGAACCATCCGGCTTTTCTCCATTCCGCAATACGGGGAAGATACATGCGTCCGGAAAGTGTGGTTTCAAACGCAAAGTCTTTCCGTTCGATGATTTTCTGTTCCAAAGCTTCCAGAAACAGCTTGCCGGCTTTCAGTAGCCCCGCCTCATAATTAAGAGGAGAAAGCCCCTTTGCGATCTCATCGGCATTGATGAAATCATAGCAGGACGCGATCAACGGAAGATATTTCAATGCAACCGTGGTCTTTCCGGCTCCGTTCGGACCGGCGATCACATAGCATTGCGGCTTATTTTCGCGTTTCATGCGTCCCCCTTCTCGCGTTTTTACTGCGGCTTGTCCTCCTTGCCGGGGAGGGCGCGGAGGATCACGCCGGCCTCCTGCAGGATCCTGCGGGCGGTGCCGTCGATGGAGTAATGCTCGTTGAAGACGACCTCGGCGATGCCGCCGTTGATGATCATTTTCGCGCAGAGGAGGCAGGGGCTGAACGTGGTGTAGAGCGTGGCGCCCTTGATGGAGATGCCGTGGTAGGCGGCCTGGACGATGGCATTTTCCTCGCCGTGGGAGCAGAGGCATTCCTCCAGCGCGGTGCCGGACGGGGCGTTGGAATTGCAGCGCGGGCAGCCGCCCTCGTTGCAGTTCTTAATGCCGCGCGGCGTACCGTTGTAGCCAGTGGAGATGATGCGTTTGTCCTTCACGATGACGGCGGCGACGTGCCTGCGGCTGCAATTGCTGCGCGCCGCGACGACCTTCGCGATCTCCATGAAATACTCGTCCCAGTCGGGTCTGTCCTGATGGCTGCTCATGTTCGGGGGTCTCCTGTTAAGCGGGGAAGAAAACGGTCATGCCTGTTGTTCGACGAATTCGTGATGGAGCGCCTTCTGGGCGCATTCGAACTGCTCGCGTTCGATGACGAACTGGATGTTCACCTGGCGGATGGTCTGGTCGATGGCGAGCACGTTGACGCCTGCTGCGGACAGGGCGTTCGCCGCGCGAGCGAGGAATCCGGGGATCTTCATGTTGGATCCGATGACGGAGACGATCGCGACCTTGGTCACGTGGATCTCGGCGTTCGGGAAGTCGCGGTGGATGCTCTCGATGCAGTTGTTCAGGCGCTTGCTCTTCTCCGGCACGAAATGCGCGATCGTGTTCGCGTTCGTGGTCTTGGCGATGTAGTCGATGTCGCGGTCGGCGAGGTGCTTCGTGAGGCGGTAGTCGTAGCCGGGCTCGCCGACCATTTCCGGGTCGAAGACCTCGACGCCGAGCATATCGGCGCGTCCGCAGATCATTTCGACGCGGGGATTCGGGGAGACGTAGCCGCGGCTGATGAGGGTGCCGGGGTGATGCGGATCGAAGGCGTTCTTCACGCGGATCGGGATGCCCTTCAGCTCCATTTCCTTGGCGGCCTTGGAGTGGATGGCCTCCATGCCCATGTCGGAGAGCTGGTCGGCGATGTCGAAATTGGTGTTGCCGATGACCTGGACTTTGTCGATGCCCATGAGCTTGGGATCGCCGGTGGACAGGTGGAATTCCTTGTGGATGATGCCTTCGCGGGCTTCGGTGAGCACGGCGATCTTGCTGAACGTGATCTCGCTGTAGCCGCGGTCGAACCGGAGCATGATGCCCGGGTCGAACTTCACATAGCCGGTCACGACCGGGAGCTCCGTGGCGAAATCGACGCCCTCGAACCCGGCGAGGATCGCCTCGTCGAGCGTACGGGACTCGGTGGAACGCCAGCCGGAGAGGTCGATGAAGCGCGCGTTGACGCCGTTCGCCTTCAGGATCTGGACGGAGT
This sequence comes from Victivallales bacterium, assembly GCA_045114235.1. GTDB lineage: Bacteria > Verrucomicrobiota > Lentisphaeria > Victivallales > UBA1829 > UBA1732. Next base: position 1,503 of record JBGUKB010000154.1, on the reverse strand, counting down.
TCCAGGCGCTGTGGACCTCGCCGACGGCGGCGAGGAATTCGCGGGTCATGGGCAGGTAGTCGGCGGGACGCATGAACCCGTAGGAGCGCATGTCCTCGAGGTCCTGCAGGAACTTCCCGATGTCGTCGAGCTTGCCGTTGATGAAGGCGTTCGCCTCCTTCACGTTCAGCCCGAGGAACCCGAACTCCTGGTTGTAATCGATCATTTTCTCGCGGACGCGGGCGAGGGCGTCGCGCCATTCGCCGCTGCCGGCGGTGAAGTGGCCGTAGACACCGGGCGCTCCGGTCTTCTTGTCCTCCAGCAGGAGGTTGGTGATGCCGGAATAGGCGGAGACGACGAAGATGCGATTGTACATGTCGGCGGGGGTGTGGTCGGCGATGATGACGTTCTGCATGATCTCGCCGAAGCGGGACATGCTGGTCCCGCCGATCTTTTCAACAGTGTGGTTCATGTTCAAAGCTCCTCAATGCGAAGCAGGCAGATCTTGCCGTGGACGGCGTCGAACGCCTCCATGGCGGCGATGGCCTGGCGGATGGCGGATTCTTTCGCCTCGTGCGTGATGATGACGATGGACGCCTCGCCGGACGTGTTTTTCGAGACCGGGTTCTGCATCAGGCGGGACACGCTGACGCCCTGTTCGGAGAGGATGCCGGCGAGTTTCGCGAGCACGCCGGGGCGGTCCGTGACCGTGAGGCGCAGGTAGTAGCGGGATGTGACCTCCTCCATCGGGACGATGCCGGCGCATTCGACTCCCTTGCGGTATGCCGGGATGCGGGCGGGGGTGCCGCCCGCGAGGTTGAGCGCGGCGTCGGCGATGTCGGAGACGACCGCGCTGGCTGTTGCCGCGCGGCCCGCGCCGCGTCCGTAGAAGAGGGTGTCGCCGACGAAATCGCCGTTGACCATGACGCCGTTGAAGACGTCGGAGATGCCGGCGAGGGGGGCGTGCTTCGGGATGAGCGTGGGATGGACGCGCACCTCGATGCGGCTGTCGGCGCACTGCTTGATGATGGCGAGCAGCTTGATCTTGTAGCCGAGCTCGTCGGCGCAGCGGATGTCGGACAGCGAGACGTCGCGGATGCCCTGCACGTAGATCTCATTGGTGTTGTGCCAGCCGCCGTATGCGAGCGAAGCCAGGATCACGGCCTTGTGCGCGGTGTCGAATCCGTCGATGTCGAGCGACGGGTTCGCCTCGGCATAACCGAGACGCTGGGCGTCCTTCAGGACTTCCTCGAACCCGAGGTTTTCGCGTTCCATGCGGGTGAAGATGTAGTTGCATGTGCCGTTCAGGATGCCGAAGATGCGGTTGATGCGGTTGCCCACGAAGCCTTCGCGCAGGCTCTTGATGATCGGGATGCCGCCCGCCACGCTGGCCTCGTAGAAGACCGTGCCGCCGCCCGCTTCCGCCGCGTCGAAGATCTCGCGGCCGTAGTCCGCCAGCAGCGCCTTGTTCGCCGTGACGACCGTCTTGCCCTGTTCGAGCGCGCTCAGGATGAACTTGCGGGA
>JBGUKB010000153.1:0-26403 GCA_045114235.1 Victivallales bacterium | reverse complement strand
GGAGTTCGGCGGCATCGGCGAAGTCTTCTGGAAGCTCTACGCGGAAACGAAGGACGAGACGCACAAGGCGCTCGCGCAGAGGTTCCGTCACCACTGGCTCGTGGACGACCTCGCGGCGGGCAAGGACAACCTGTCCGGCAAGCACGCGAACACGCAGGTACCAAAGGTCATCGCCGAGGCGGTCAACTACGAGATCACTGGCGACGATTTCGCGCGCAAGGTCAGCAAAAACTTCTTCGACATCGTCGTGAAGGACCATACCTACGTCACCGGCGGCAACAGCGACCGCGAGCATTTCTACCGTCCCGCCGACGCGGACAAGCACCTCTCCCCGGCGTCCGTCGAATGCTGCAACGTCTACAACATGATCCGCCTCGCCTGCCTCCTCCAGTGCCAGGAACCGGAGAACACCGTCTTCGGCGACTTCCGCGAACGCGCCCTGCTGAACCAGATCCTGCCCTCGCAGGACCCCGAACGCTCCATGTTCACCTACTTCGTCTCGCTGAAGCCCGGCCAGTTCCGCGTGTACAGCTCGCCGGATCAGTCCTTCTGGTGCTGCTTCGGCACGGGCATCGAGAACCACACGAAGTACAACGACGCGATCTATTTCCACGACGACGACAACCTGTTCGTCACGCTCTTCATCCCGTCGAAACTGAAGTGGGCGGAACGCGGCCTCGAGCTCACCATGAACACCGAATACCCGAAAAACGGCAAGGTGACGCTCACGTTCGACAAGGCGCCGGAAAAGAAACTCGCGCTGAACGTGCGCTGTCCCGGCTGGGTAGACGGGGCCGTTACGTTCTCGCTCAACGGCAAGGAGATCGCGACCGGAAAAGCCGGTGAAAACGCCGTCCTGAACGCCGACTGGAAGACCGGCGACAAGGTCGAGATCAATATCCCGATGTCGCTCCGCACGGAACACCTCCACGGCGGCCACACCGAGCAGAACGCGTTCTTCTACGGTCCGACGCTTCTCGCGGGCGACCTCGGCGAAGTCGAGAACTACCAGAAACGCATCTATCTCCGCGACCAGCTCGACCTTCAGAACGCCGCCTGCAAGCCTGTGCCCATTCTCCTCGGCGAGAACGCCGCGCAGCTCGTCGCCGCCGCGAAACCCGTCTCCGGCTCCGACCGCGCGTACAACCTGCCCACGACCGACGGTTCCACCGTCCTCATCCGCCCGTTCAATCAGATGCCGTACCAGCACTACAACGTCTACTGGAAGAACATGAACGCGGCGCAGTGGGCGGCGGAAAAGGCGAGGATCGAGGCTGAGGCGGAACGCCAGCGCGAACGCGCCGCGCGCACTGTCGACGAGATGAACTTCGGCGAACAGCAGCCGGAGACCGACCACGCGCTGAAGGCGGAAAACACACATTCCGGGCGATTCAACGAACGCGGCTACCGCGGCGCGCATCAGGGCGGCTGGATCGAGTTCCGCATGAAGGTCAGCCCGGACAAGAAGAACGTTCTCGCCTGCACCTACTGGGGCGGCGACAACTGGACCGAGACCGCCATCCTCGCCGACGGTCAGCAGATCGCCGTGCAGAAGCTCTCTGCGGCGCACCCGAACCAGTTCTTCGAGGTCGAATACGAGATCCCGGAAGACATCACGAAAGGCAAGGACCACATCGTGATCCGGCATCAGCCTGCGGGCAACCGCGGCGGCATCGGCTCCGTTTACCACGCCGCCATCCTTACCGCGCCCGAGAAGAAATAAGGAGGCGACGCCTCCACTGCGGCAGTGCGCTCAGCTTCGCTTGCGCACGGGGAACTAGAATAAACAAAAGCCTCCGTTCGCAACATCAGCGGCGGAGGCGTTCATTATCGCGTGATTTTGAAGAGGAATTAGAAGAGATTCTGAGAGAGACAGTGCAGCGCACCGCCCTCCAGGATGATGTCCGCGCAGTCGATGGAAACGACCTCGCGTCCGGGGAAGCAATCGCCGATGATCGCGGCGGCGCGGGCATCGTTGCGCGGCTGACGGTAGGACGGCACCAGCACGGCACCGTTCACGAGCAGGTAATTCGCGTAGGACGCCGGAAGCGTCTCTTCGCGCCAGCCGTCGGGCGGAGCCACAGGATCAGGCAATGGAAGCGGGATCACGTCAAGCGGCTTTCCGAGGCGCGTACGGTATTCACGCAGACGGCGCAGGTTCTCGTTCAGCATCGGGGCGTTCGGCGAACCTTCTGGCGCGACGCAGGCGAGCACGGCGTCGGGGCGCACGAACCGCGCGAGCGTGTCGATATGGCCGTCCGTATCGTCGCAGAAGAGTCCGCCCTTCAGCCACAATATCTCGTCCATGCCGAGCGACCGCATCAGCGTGTCGCCGATCAGCGCCCGCGTCATGGAGGGATTCCGGTTCGGGTTCAGCATCACGGATTCGGTCGTCATGAGGAGCCCCGCGCCGTTCGATTCCAGCGCGCCGCCCTCGCAGATCATCGGGATAGGATTCCGTTCATATCCGAGCAGCGCTGCGGCGTGCTCCGGCACGGCGGCGTCAAGGTCCCACGGCGGGAATTTCCCGCCCCAGGCGTTGTACTGGAAATGATCCAGCAGACGCGCCCCGGTCGCGCGGTTCACGAGGCAGACTGGGCCATGGTCGCGGCACCATGCGTCATTGGTCGGCACGTCCAGGGGTTCGATTCGTGCGGCATCGGCTCCGGCTTCGGACAGCAGTTTCAGGATACGGGGCTGTTCGGCGCGCACGCAGTCGATCTTCACGTCCTCGAAATGCGAGATCGCCGCCGCGAATCCGGCATAGGTGGTCTCAAGCTCGCTCCGGCGGTCCTCCCACGTCGCGGGATTCAGCGGCCATGAAAGCAATATCGCGCGCTGTTCCTCCCACTCCGCGGGCATCGTGAAGCCGCGTTCGGCGGCGCTGACCGGCTCCGGCATGTTCAATCTCCGAAGCGCTTCAGGATCGGCCCGTAGGCGTCGATGCGGCGGTCGCGGAAGAACGGCCACATGCGGCGGTGTTCCTCCATCGCGGCGAGGTCGCAATCGGCGTACACGATCTCAGCCTTGTCGCGGGACGCGACCGCAAGGTCTTTGCCGTAGAAATCCGATACGAACGACGAGCCCCAGAACCGCGTGCCGTGCTCCGTGCCGACGCGGTTCACGGCGGCGAAGAAACACCCGTTCGCCACGGCGTGTCCGTGCTGGACCGTGAGCCAGGCGTGGCGCTGTTTCAGCATCAGGTCATCCGGCTCGGATTCGATCGTGCCGATCGCGGTCGGCGCGAAGATGACGGATGCGCCGTCGAGCGCGGTCAGGCGGGCGGCTTCCGGGTACCACTGGTCCCAGCAGATCACCACGCCGATGCGTCCGAACGAGGTGTCCCAGGCGCGGAACGGCCCGTCGCCGGGCGCGAAATAGAATTTCTCCTCGAATCCGGGGTCCTGCGGGATGTGCATCTTGCGGTAGGTCCCGGCGATGCTCCCGTCCGCATCGAAAATGACGGCCGTGTTGTGGCAGAGTCCGGGGGCGCGCTTTTCAAAGAACGATGCAACTATCACCACGCCGAACCGTTTCGCGAGGGCGGCGTAGAAATCCGTGCCTTTTCCGGGGATCGGCTCGGCGAATTCGAAGAAATCCGGGTCCTGTTTCCAGCAGAAATACTCCGTCTGGAACAGCTCCTGCGTGCAGACGATGTTCGCCCCCTTCCCCGCGGCCTCCGCAACCTTCGCGGCGAAACGTTCGCGAGCTTCTTCGAGGGATGCGGGCGCAAAATCCTGCACCAGCGCCACGCGGACGGTTTTTATTTCGTTCGTTTTCTTGCTCATCGCGGGGTATCCTCCTGTTCGTTCGGACGGTTCAGGCTCGTGCGGGCGTCGAGCGCCAGCGCGATCGTGGCGGAGTCGGCATAGGTCAGATCGGACCCGGCGGGCAGGCCGCGCGCCGGACGCGTGATGGCGAATCCGCGTCCCTGGAACCGGTTGGCGAGGTAGACGGCGGTCGCCTGCCCTTCGATGTCCTGGCTCAGCGCCAGGATCATTTCGCGGATGCCGCCCGCGGCGACGCGCGCCTCGAGACGCGGGATGGAGAGCGATTCGGGGAACTTCCCTTCCAGCGGAGCGATGCGTCCGCCGAGCACGTGGTAAACGCCCTTGAAGACCCCGGCTGACTCCAGCGAATGGATCTGCGCGACGTCCTCCACCACGCAGATGATGGACCTGTCCCGCGCCGGAGACGCGCAGATGCCGCACGGGCCGTTGTCGGGCGCGTCGGACAGATTGCCGCATTCCGGGCAGGCGTGGATGCGCGTATGAAGCGAGGCGAGGTTTCCCGCCAGCGCCTCGAGTTTCGCCGGGTCCCACAGGTACAGCGACAGCGCCATGCGTTCGGCGGAGCGTTTCCCCACGCCCGGCAGGTTCTTCAGCATTTCGATCAGTTCGGCCAGGGGCTCCGGCCACGGCTGCGCAAACATCGGCGGACTCCGTCAAACGGGCTCAGAAAAGCCCCGGCACGGGAAGGCCGCCCGTCGCCTCGGATATCTTCTGCGAGATCGCGTTTTTCGCCTGCGCGATGCCCTGGTTGACGGCCTCGGCGGTCGCCTGCGGATCAGGGCTGGAGGTCGTGTTCACGATGGAACGCACGAAGCAGTCGCCACTCACGACGGCGGTCACGGTGCCGTCCTGGCTCGTGCCGCGGAACTCCATCTGGGCGAGCTCCTGTTTCATTGCTTCGATTTTCTTTTTCAGCTCCTGGAAATCCTTCATCATTCCGGCGAGCTGTCCGAATGAACCGAACATAGACATAAGAAATACCTTTCAGGTTAGTTTTTCAAAAATCAATGGCGGATGATCCCCGCGAATACGAGTACGAGGACTATGACCACAACGGCGATCACGCCAAACGAAACGATCATATCTGCCTCCTGCCTGCGGGGAATGATTACTTGTCCGAATTCCCCTGAGCCGCCTTCAGCATCTTTTCCAGGTCGGGATCGCGTTTCGCGCCCAGCTGGAGCGCCTTTTCATAGGCTTTCAATGCGTTGTCGGCGTGCTTCATCGCGTAATGGACGCGCGCCAGGGAAAGCTGAGCGAGGGAACTCGACGGATCGACGTCCGCGGCGACCAGGTAATGCCACAGCGCGGTGGAGAAATCCTTCGCGTTCTCGGCCCTCTGCGCCTCCTTCATGGATTCCTCGAATTTCCCTTTATCCACCGACACCGTCTGCTTGACTTCCTTGCCGGACATGATATCCTCGAACATCGGCTTCAGCTCTTCGGGGATGGAATCCTCCGTCTTGTCGATCTCCGGTTTCGCGTTCGGGTCGTTGCGGCGGTAGGTATTGAGTTCGGCGCGGAGCGTACGGGATTCGACGATCGCGGACTCTGCCACGTTGCGCGCGGCGTTCATTGCCTTTTTGTAGCGGGACGACAGCGCGCGTTCGTCTTCGAGCTCGGCCTTGAGTTTTTCCGCTTCCGCCTCGACCGCGGAGCGTTCCTTCAGGAGCTCGGAGATGGAATCGTTCTTTTCCTGAAGTTCGGCGGAACCGGCTGCCTTCGGGTCTTTCCGTCGAAGCTCGACTTCCCTCTCAAGCCGCTGGACCTTCGCGTTCAGTTCGGTCTGCGTGGTCAGCAGACTGGAAAGCGTATTCTGGAGCGCTATGCAGCGTTCCTGATACGCGGCGGATTCCTTTTCCAGCGTCTCCTTCTCGGAATTGCTCTTCTTCAGGAGCATCTCCTTGTCCTCCAGCGATTCTTTCAGCTTGCGGACTTCGGCATTGGATGCCTGTTCGATCTTGAGGTTTTCAAGCTGGGCCTGCGTCGACACGAGGTCCTTGTTCGCCTTGGCGAGCGCCTCGGCGGACGCATTCTTTTCGGCGGTGAGTTTTTCATTGGCGGCCGCGAGCGAGGCGTTGAGCTCCTTCTGTTTCGCGAGTTCCGGCGCATCGGACGGCGCAGGCGCGGAGAACTTGGCGATCTGCGCCTTCAGGTCGGCGATCAGCTTGTCGGAGGCGGCCTTCGAATCGGCGAGCGCCTTGTTCTCGGCTTCGAGCGTTTTCCGGACGGCCTCGCCCGCCGCAAGCTTCTGATTCTGCTCGGTCAGGTCCTTGTTCTCGGCGCTGAGTTTTGCGACGTCGGATTCCAGCGCGGAGGCGCGTTTTTCGGCGGCGGCAAACGCCGTTGCGGAGACCGCCGCGGCTCCTGTTTTGTCGGCTTTCGCCTTCGCGGCGTCGAGTTCGGTTTTCGCGGCGACAAGTTCGTCCTGAAGCCTTGCCTTTTCCTGCGTCAGGGACGCGATCTTCGCGGCGGCGTCGGACGGGACGGGCCTGTTCGCGGCTTCGGCGGCGGTCTGTTTCGCGATCTCAAGCTCTGCGGCGGCCTTCCCCGCGGCGGCTTTCTGATCTTTCAGTTCGCTGGACAACTTCGCGTTTTCGCCCATCAGGACATCCATCTTCGCATTCAACTCGTTCAGATTCCCGGTCGCCTTTCGCAGGGCTTCCTCTTTTGCCGCAGCCTCTTCGGCCGACTTCTGCGCGGCGGTCTTCTGGGCGTTCAGGTCGGCGGTCAGCTTCGCGTTCGCGTCCGTCAGGGTCTTGACCTTCGCGTCAGCATCGGCAAGCGCTTTGGCGTCGGCGGCATTGGACGCGGCCTTCTGCGCGGCATCAAGATCCGCTTTCAGTTTCGTATTGGCGTCCGTCAGGCTCTTCACCTTCGCGTCAGCATCGGCAAGCGCTTTGATGTCGGCCTCGGAACGGACCGGCACAGCTGCCGGAAGACTGTTATTCTTCGCGGCGTCAAGATCCGCTTTCAGCTTCGCATTTTCGTCCGTCAGGCTCTTCAGCTTCGCGTTCGCGTCGGCAAGTGCCTGGGCATCGGCGGCAGTTGCTCCTGCAGCACCAGCCGCGGCTCCTGCCGCCGTGGCTTTCCGCGCCTCGGCGACGGCGTCTTTCAAAGCCTTATTCTCATTGGTAAGCGCGCTATTTTTCGCGTTCAGTTTCGTAACGTCTTCCGTGAGGGATGCGTTTTTCTTCGCAAGCGCGGCGGAATTCGCGTCGTCGGTTTCCTTCTGCTTCCTGAGCGCGGCAAGGTCGGATTCAAGCTTCTTGACGGCCTCCGGCTGGGCAGAACGCGCCTGCGCGAGATCGGCCTCGAGTTTCTTCCGTTCCGCCTCGACTGATGCGGACTTCTTCTGTTCCTCCGCGAGCCTGTTTTCCAGCTGGCTCGCAGTGCTCTTCGCGGCCGCAAGTTCGGCGGTCGCCCTGGCGGACTCCTCGACTTTCAGTTTCAGCTCGGATTCGGATTTCTTCGTCTGGTTGTACGAAGCCTGAAGCGTATCGAGCGCGGCCTTGCGGTCGGCGGCGGTCTTCTGCGCGACGGCGAGGTCGGCCGCGGCCTTTTCGGAAGCGGTCTTCTGCGCGTTCAGGTCGGCGGCGAGTTTCGCGTTGGAATCCGTCAGTTCCTTTACCTTCGCGTTCGCATCGGCGAGCGCCTTGACGCTTGCATCGGCGGCTCCGGCGGTCCCGGCCGCTGCGGCGAGCTGGGCTTTCGCGTCCGCCGCATCCTTTTCGGCGGCGGCGAGTTTTGCCTTCACATCCACGGACGCCTTCTCCGCGGCATCAAGTTTCGCCTTGGAATCCGCCGCGTTCTTTTCGGCGGCGTCAAGCTTCGTTTTCGCATCTGCGGAAGCCTTCTCGGCGGCGGCGAGCTTCTGTTCCGTCTGCTCGAGCTTCGCCTTCAGTTCCTCGGCGGCCTTCGCCTGGGCGGCGACCTTTTCCGCGTCCCCGGCGGACTTCAGCGCGTCGCGTTCGGCGGTCAGGTCCTTGACCCGCTTCTGAAGCTCGGTCTTATCCTTCATGAGCGCGGCGGCCTGTTCCGCGGACTGTTTGGCACGATCCGCGGCGGCCTGATTGGCGGAGACCTGTTTTTTCAGGGTGTCGACCTGCGTGCGCAGACTCGCGATCTCGGCGATCGCCTGCTGGTTGATCGCCTCGTTGGACGGCTTCGGCCCGGTCCCGCTCGACGTCGAGGTCTTGCCTGCCGCGGCGGCTTTCGCCTCGTTGACCTTGCGTTCGGCGGAGCTGATCTTGCTTTGGGAAGAGGTGATGCGGTAGTTCACGACGGAACGGTTCCAGTTCGGATCGGTCGTGCGGAGCTTCTGGAACGACGCCAGCGCCTTGTTGTAGGCGTCGAGCGCTTCTTCGTATTTTCCCGCCTCGAACAGCTTGTCGCCTTTTTCGATATTGTCGCCGCCTGCGCGGAAGATGTCCCAGTTCGCGCTCGTGGCGGAGGCTTCCGACGCCGATTGCGACGCGGCCTCCTGCGGCGCGGCCAAAGTCCCGGCCAAAAGCGCCAGGCCGAGCGCGGTCAAGATACGGGAACGCTTGATATTCATAGTGTTTCTCCTGTTTTTATGTCATACATTGATCGTTTGATTCAGTTGAGGTTCGTCCGGGGTCAGGAACGGCGCAAACTTGCCGGATTCGCGACCGGACACGGACACCGTCGCGACGAATACCCCGTCGTCGCGGTACGTGCTTTCCAGGATCCGCGCCTTTTCGTGCAGAAGCGCCACCAGGTCGGCGCGCTCCGGCGGAATCTCCGCCCGGCAGATCTCCGAAGGGCCACCGCATTTCGCGGACAGCGCCTCCAGCAGCGCGTCGATCCCATCGCGCGTCCGGCAGGAAATGAACACGGCATCGGGGAACGAGTTTTTGAGTTTGATCCGGGTCAGTGGATCGGTGATGAGGTCGCATTTATTGCAGACCACGAGGATTGACTTGCGTTCCGCGCCGAGTTCGCCCAGCACGGACAGCGTGGTCTCCACGTGGTTGAAGACGTTCGGATTGGACGCGTCGAGCACCAGCACGATGAAGTCGGCGAGCACGGCCTCCTCCAGTGTGGAGCGGAACGCTTCGATCAGCGAGTGCGGCAGACGCCGTACGAACCCGACGGTGTCGGTCAGGATCAGGTGCGTCTTGTCCGGCAGAGTCAACGCGCGCGTCGTGGGGTCGAGCGTGGCGAAGAGCTGGTCGGCGGCGTATGCGTCCGCCCCGGTCAGCAGGTTCAGGAGCGTGGATTTCCCGGCGTTGGTGTAACCCGCGATCGCCGCGTTCGGCAGGTTCGCGCGCATCCGGCTTTTCCGCTGGGTGCCGCGGTGCTTGCGGATCTCCGCGAGTTCAGCCTTCAGGTCCGAAATGCGCTGGCGGAGTTCGCGGCGGTCGATCTCGATCTGCTTTTCGCCGCCGCCGCGCGCTCCGGTCAGGCCGCCGCGCTGACGCGACAGGTGCGTCCAGGCGCCGGTCAGGCGCGGCAGAAAATACTGGCATCGGGCGAGCTCGACCTGAAGCACGGCTTCGCGAGTACGCGCGCGCGAAGCAAAAATATCCAAAATGACCTCCTGACGGTCGATCACCTTCATGCCGAAGAGCTGTTCCAGATTGCGCTGCTGGGTCGGGCTGAGTGCGACGTCGAAGATCACGACGTTCGCCCCCGCCTCCTTCGCCGCGTCGCGTATCTCCTCCGCCTTGCCGCTCCCGACATAGTATTTCGGGTTCGGCGCTTTCAGCCCGGCGACGACCTGCCCGGCGACCGGGACCTCCAGCGTGCGGACCAGCTCGGCTAGCTCCTTCAGGTCGTCCGCCGTGGACGCCGGGTCCGCCGGATGGATGCACGGGCCGACCAGATATGCGCGGAAGACGTTCTTCCGTTCGTTCTCGTCCGTCCTGTATGTCATCGTCTGGGGCATGCGGTCAAAACTCCTGAAGGAAATGAGTTCAAGAAATCAGATGCTGTCGCTGAAAAGCGAACGGTAGCGGATAAAATACTGGAGACCGGAACCGACCGTGATGAGCACGACGGCGGCCTGGAGGCATTTCCAGATGATGTTCACGGGGGACACGCCGAGGTCAAGACCGAAGAGGTGGATCCAGGCGGCGCCGCCGAACGCCAGCGTGAACATCTGCGTGGCGGTCTTCATCTTGCCCCAGCGGTCGGCGGCAATGATGACGCCCTTGGACGAAGCCAGGGTCCGCAGTCCGGTCACCATGAACTCACGTGTCAGGATCACGATCAGCACCCAGCCCGGGATCATGCCGTAGTCGAGCATCATCACGAACGTCGCGAGGATGAAGATCTTGTCCGCCAGCGGGTCCATCAGGCGGCCGAAATCGCTTTCCACATGGTATTTCCGGGCGAGATAGCCGTCCAGCAGGTCGGTGATGCCCGCCAGGAACGCCACGATCAGGGCGACCGCATGGCACACGTATGCCGCATGTTCCTCGACCTTGACGCAGGTCGGATTCGCGTTGTCGAAGTTCGCCAGCACCACAAAACAGAAGATCAGGACGATGCGGCTGATCGTGAGCGCATTCGGGAGATGTTTCATTTTGCCTTTCCTCCGGGCTTCCGCCCTTCATAGGTTCCGTACAAATCGTATGCGGCCGCCCGCGTGATGGTCACGGGCACTGCCATCCCCGCCGTAAGGCCGGAGGGGCATTGGGATACATGGACCGTCTGGTCGATGTCCGGGGCATCCATGAGCATGCGTCCGCGCCAGCGTCCGCGCCCGGCGTCCTCGTCCAGAATGACCTCGAGCGTCTGACCGACCAGAGCCCGGTTCGTCTCCCGCGAAATCTTTTCCTGTTCGGCGGCAATCATGGCAGCGCGGGCAACCGCGGTCTTCGCGGGGACACGCCCCTTCATGGAAGCCGCCGGAGTGCCGTCCTCGGGCGAGAACGCGAACACGCCGATCCGGGAGAAAACGCGGGCTTTTACCGCGTCGAGAAGCTGTTGAAAATCCGCCTCGGTCTCGCCGGGGAATCCGGTCATCAGCGTGGTGCGGATCGTGAATCCCGCCTCGCGGAGCTTGCGGATCACCTCGGACTGGCGTTCCGCCGTGATATGGCGGTTCATCGCTACCATCACGGCGTCGGAAACGTGCTGGACCGGCATTTCGATGTGAGGGATCAGGCGGCGGCACTTCTTGAATGCTTTAATCATGGCGTCGTCGATGGACGCCGGATGCACGTACATCAACCGGATGCGGAATTCGCCGGGGAGCTTATCCAGCGCGGCGAGCAGGTCCGGCAGTTCGGATTTGACGTTTTTGCTCCGGTCGCGTCCGAACGCCCCGGTATCCTGCGCGATCAGGATCAGTTCGCGGTAGCCCTGCGAAACGAGCGATTCCGCCTCGGCAACGACCGATTTCACTGTGCGGCTGCGGAGCGCGCCGCGGATGGACGGGATCAGGCAGTAGGTGCAGCAGTTGCAGCAGCCGTCGGCGATCTTCAGATACGCGAAATGCGCGGATTCGACCGGCAGGCGCGGCGTCGTTTCGTCGTAGATCCAGGAACACGGCTTGACGTTTTTCCGTTCGGGCGCCGGCTTGTCGGCGATCAGGCGTTTCAGCACCTTGGCGATCCCGGCGGGCGAATCGATGCCCTCCCAGGCGTCCACCTGCGGATATTTCGCGCGGACCGAGCCGTCCTTGTCCCACTGCGGCAGGCACCCGGCGACCACGACCAGACGGCCCGCGCGGCGTTTCTTCCACGCGCAGGCCCGGCGTATCTCCTCCATCGCCTCCTTGCGGGCGGAGAGCAGAAACGCGCAGGTGTTGATCCACATCACGTCCGCCTCGTCGTCATCGGCGGTCAGGCCGAATCCGTCCACGAGCAAGGCTCCGGCGGCCACACCCGTGTCCACCGTGTTTTTCGGGCAGCCGAGGCTGACCAGACGCACCAGATACGGCCGCGTCCGCTGTTCTTCCGTGCTTTTTTTCAAGAAAAAAACTCCGCGTTCAAGGGTGGTTGAAAATCTTTATTCTAATAATGTAGCACGCGAGATGCTTTTTTTCCAGTCATTTTTATGGAAAAAACGCATATTCCGACAGTGTTTTCGGATTCAAGGAAAACGCCCGGTTCCGGGTGATTCGCTTACAGTCGCCCGTCCGTCGATTTGAAAGCAGCAGGATTTGCCGTCATTTTTTCGAAAAAATGATGTGTCATGTTTGAATCATGGATTGACTTTTTCCCCATGTGTGATACATTGATGGAAAGAGTCAATCATTGAACCGAAAACAACGGAACAACGCAATGAAACTGTGCATGATCGGCATGAGGGGACACTCCTGCTACGTCTTCGAAAGCCTGAACGAAATACCCGGGATCGAGCTTGCGGCCGTCTCCCCCGGCTGCCCGGAGGATTCCCCTGCCCCGCTGCTCGAAAACGCCGCGAAATGCGGATTCCGTCCGCGCGTCATCGACGACTGGCGCGGGATGCTGGATGAGGAGAAACCGGACATCCTCTGCATCGACGGCAAGTACGACCTGCACGCGGAAATGTGCGTGGAGGCCGCCCGGCGCAACATCCATATCTTCTGCGAGAAGCCAATCGCGCTTACGCTCGAATCGCTCGACGCCATCGAAGACGCGATCAAGACCAGCTCGAGCAAGCTCGTTTCCATGGTCGGGCTCCGCTACGATCCCGCCATGTACCACGCGCACCGTCTCGTCGCCGGGGGCGCAATCGGCAAGGTCAAGCTCATCTACGCCCAGAAATCCTACCGCCTCGGCACTCGCCCCGATTTCTACAAAAACCGCGCGACTTACGGCGGAACGATCCCGTGGGTCGGCAGCCACGCGCTCGACTGGATCATGTGGTTTGCGGACAGCGGATTCGCGAGCGTCGCCGCCACGCAGACCAGCGAGGACAATTTCGGCAACGGCTCCATGGAGATCGCCGCGCAGGCCATCTTCACAATGAAGTCCGGCGCGCTCGCCGAGGCAAGCATCGAATACCTCCGCCCCGCCGCCGCGCCGTCCCACGGCGACGACCGCGTCCGCGTCGCCGGGACTTCCGGCGTGATCGAGGTCCGCGACGGACACATTATCCTCATCGACGCTGCCGGACAGCGCACGATCGAACCGGACGCGCCCGACCGGAAGATCTTCTCCGATTTCGTCTTCGGGCTGGAAGGCCGCCGGGAATGCCTCGTGGACACGCGGCAGTCGCTCGACTTGACCCGCGCATGCCTGCTGACGCGCCAGGCGGCGGACGACGGCACGATCATCCATTTTTAAACATAATAAATCAAACAAATCATATACAATAACAACAGGAGTTTCGCCATGTCCCTTCCGAAAACCGCCGTTGTCGGCGTCCGAGGCTTCGCCAGCATGTATATCCGCCACTATATCCGTCTGCAGGACACGGGCAGGATCGACTGGGCCGCCGCCGTGGTCCGTTCCCCGGACAAGGCACCGGAGGAAGTCGCCCTGCTCAAAACGCGCGGCGTGCGCATCTTCCCGGACACCGCGAGCATGTACGGCGCCATCCCCGACCTCGCGCTCGTCGGACTCCCGGTCGGCATCGAATTCCACGAACCCATGACCTGCGAGGCGCTCGAGCACGGCGTGAACGTGCTGGTCGAAAAACCTGTCTCCACGACCACGGCGTCCGTCGACCGCATGATCGCCGCCGCGGCCGCGCATCCCGACCTCTCCGTTACGGTCGGATTCCAGCACATGGCGGACCGAAACATCCGCCGCATCAAGGAGACGATCCTCTCCGGCAGGCTCGGCAAACTCCAGTCCATCCGGTTCCACGGGTTCTGGCCGCGCGGCGACGCATACTACGGGCGCAACAACTGGGCGGGAAAGATCGCCTCGCCCGCCACAGGCGCGCTCATCCTCGACTCCCCGGCGAACAACGCCTTCGCGCACTATCTAAACATCGCGCTCTTCCTGGCGGCGGACAGGCTCGAAGCCACTGCGGAGCCGGTCGTCACCGCCGCCCGCCTCCTCCGCGCCAGACGCACCATCGAGACGTTCGACACCTGCGCGATCGACTTCAACGCGGGAAACATCCCCGTCTCGGCGTTCCTCACGCACACCTGCCTGGACACCACGGAGCCGCATATCGTCGTGCAGTGTTCCGGGGGACGCGCCGACTGGGAGCTGAACGGCGACTGGTCGATGCGCGATGCGGACGGCAACGAGATCGCGGGCGGTCCCGACACCGACTGCTACGGCACCATGTTCGACGACGTGGTCGCGAAGCTCGCCGACCGCTCAATCTTCACATGTTCCCTCGCCATGGCGCGCAACCACGCCGCACTCATCGAATCGCTTTACCGCGGCTACCAGGTCGAAGAGATCCAGGAAAACCTCATCCATCGCCGGGAATCCGACGGCCAGCTGTATGTGGACGGCCTGCTCGACTACGGCAGGGAATGCTCCGCGCGCGGCGTCGCCAACGCCGGTCCTTTCCCCCGCTGATCTTTTTTCTGCTCAAAACAACGAAAAGGGTCTGCTGCAGAACGGCGAGTTATGCAACAGCCCCTCTGGAGCCTTTTTGAGACGGATTTGACGATCTGAAACGGCCTTGAGCTCAATAGTTCTTTTTACGAAAAACATCAAATCTTGGATAATCGTGGAATACCACTGATTAACAATAAATTTCAATTCAACCCTTTTTAACCTCAAATCGCGGTAAAAAAGTGGTGCTCCGGGCGGGACTCGAACCCACGACCCTCTGCTTAGAAGGCAGATGCTCTATCCAGCTGAGCTACCGGAGCACACCCTGTCTGTCCCGATTGAAGGAAAACCTTCGGGCAGACCGATGTATTTTATAATATACCATTCCCTGCTGAAAAGTCAACCCCGGATTCTCAAAAAAGGCCACCCGCATCCTGCAAAGCCGAAGTGCGGACGAGCATATATCCACGAAGGGTCATTCCCAGACAAAATGAAGAGAGGTTCAGGAAGACAGACTGTGCAGAGGCCTGTATCATCCCACGGCACATGCTTTTCAGCGCGCAGCCTCAACGGCAAAAAGGAAGGCGTTCCCCGGCAAATCGCAGCTCTGAGTTCGGACTGAAACAAAACAGCCATCAGAGACGCGGCGAAGGGAACGCCTGTCAAGCAACGCGTCGTACGGTTACTTGTTTTCCTCGTAGTATTTGTTGATGCGCTCGGCGACGTCGAGGTACTTGATGTCGACGGCGTAGATCTGCTTGAAGCAGTCGAGTGCTTCTTTCTTCTTGCCCATAGTGTCGTAGGTGCAGCCCAAGTGGTACAGGGTAAACATCTTGTCGACGTTCATGGTGGGCATGTCTTCGAGGGCGCGGTTGAACTGCTCGATCGCCATATCGAACTGGTTCTTGGCGGCGAAGCAGCGGCCGAGGTAGACGATGGCGATCAGGCGGTGCTGCGGGTTGCGCTGCGCGATCTGGAACTGTTCCAGGGCATCGTCGACCGCGCCGCCTTCCCAGAGGAGTTCGGCGTATTCGAAGCGGATCTGGAGGTCGTTCGGGTACTTTTGGATACGGTCCTGGAAACGTTCCATGCGGTAATCGTAGTTCGCCTTGATCTCGGCGTCGATCTCTTCCTGCGGACGGCCTTCGGCCTTCATCTGTTCGACCTTGCGCTTGGAAATGGCGGTGTTGGCCTTTTCGATGGCCTTGTCGATGGCGGGGTCGAGCGTGCCCATCTTTTGGACGATCCAGTTGTACGCTTCGATAGCCTTTTCGTATTCTCCGGACCGGAGATAGAGCTCGGCAAGACGGCGGCGGGTATCGATGGACTCGTTGCCTTCGGCAATCTCCTTGGAGTATTTTTCGATCATCTCGCGGATGTCGTCCTCTGCGCGGATGATGCGGTCGCCCTGGTCCGTATTGCTCTTGTTGAGGTTCTTCTTGAAGTCGGACTCTCCGCCCTGGCCCCACTTGCCCTTTTCCATGGAGGCGAGCGCGGCGGCTTCGCGCAGGAGTGCGAGTTTTTCGAGGTCGCCGGGATACTTATCGGCGAGCTTCTGGCAGATGGTGAGGTATTTGATGCCCTGTCCGTCGGCCTTGTAGTATTCGCCGAGCTTGACGATGTTGGCCTCGTTCTTGTCGTCTTTTTCGACGATGAGCTCGTAGGCTTCCACGGCGATGAACATCGCGCCGAGCTTCTTGGCGGATTCCGCGAGCAGGGTAAGGGCGGCGGGGTTGAAAAGATTGAACGCGAGCGCATCTTCCGCCTGCGCCATGGCCTCTTTCGGCTTCTTGGCTTTCAGCATGTTGCCCTTCGTGATGGGGGCCAGCGCTTTCGCTGTGGACAGCGCTTTCGCGACGGGACTCATCTTCTCGTAATAATCGCGTTCGCACTTGCGGAGTTTTTCGCGTGCGTCGAGGAATCCGGGATCGAACTGCACGATTTCCTTGAAAAGCGTGATCGCATATTGCAGGTTGTTCTGGTTCATGACCTGCAGCGCCTTGGTGTAGGCGGACTTGGTTCCGGCAGGAACGTCTTTCAAGGTCTTTTTGACGATGTCCATAAGTTAGAAACCTCCTCATGGGGTTGAAAAATGCATCTTCGCGGTGTATAATATAAATATAACACTACCACCAAAACGCGGGAAATTCAAGTCCCGCACCCCTCTTTTTTTCGTTTTTTTGGAGTTTTCCGCCTTGTTTGAACACGAGAACGACACGATCGCGGCGATCTGCACCGGCACTGGCGGCGCGGTCGGCATCATCCGCATCTCCGGGCCGCGCGCGCTCGACACGGTCCGCGCTGTCTGGCGCGGCCGTCGCATGCCCGGCGCGGACTTTCCGCGCGTGATGCTGTACGGGCACATCGTGTCCGGGAACGACGCCGGCGCCGGTGAGCCTTCGCTCGCAGTGTTCATGCCGGGTCCGCACAGCTTCACGGGCGAGGACGTGGCGGAAATCCACTGCCACGGCGGGAGTTTCGCGGCGCGGCGCGCGCTCCGGCTGGTGCTTCAGGCGGGCGCGCGGCTCGCGCAGAACGGCGAATTCACGCGCCGGGCATTCCTGAACGGCAAGCTCGACCTGACGCAGGCCGAAGGCATCCTGGACCTCATCAACGCGGGCAGCGAACGCGCCGGGCTTCTCGCCGAACGCCAGCTCAACGGCGCGGTCGGGTCGCACGTCCGTGAAATCCGCTCGGAAATCGTCCATCTGCTCTCCGAATGCGAATCCCGTCTCGATTTCTCCGAGGAGGACCTCGACTGGATGCCGCCGGAAGTATTGCGAGGCAAGATCAGATCCCTGCGGGAACAGGCCGCGAACCTCGCGCTCACCGCCCGCGCCGGGTCGCTCATCCGCGACGGCGTTTCCCTGGTCATCGCCGGGCCGCCGAACGCGGGAAAATCCAGTCTGCTCAACCGCATGCTCGGCTACGACCGAGCGATCGTCACGCCCATCCCCGGCACCACGCGCGACACGCTGGAAGAATCCGTCTCCATTGGAGGCATCCGGTTCCGCGTGACCGACACCGCCGGACTGCACGAGGCCGGAGAGGCCGATCCGGTCGAAGCGATGGGCATGGAGCGTTCGCAGCAGTCCCTCGGCGCCGCCGACATCGTGCTGTGGCTACTGGACGCTTCCGCTCCGGCGGAAACCTTCCCGTCCCAGTTCGAGGCGATGGAGCGTGCCAGGTCAGCCGTCCGCGGCAAGTTCATCCCCTGCTGGAACAAAATGGACGGCGCGGCCATGTCTCCCGATGAACTCGACCGGATGGATGTCGATGCCGGTACAAACACGGATGAAAAACAGACCGTCTTCGAGCATATTTCCGCCCGGACCGGCGACGGCATTGATCTTCTCTTCCGCCGTCTGGAGGAGACCGCCTGGGACGGCATGCCGCCGTCCGTTCAGTCCGGCGACGCGGTCGTATCCGAACGCCATGCCGCGCTGCTCGAACAGGCCGCGGTCCATCTCGACGCCGCATGCGAATGCGTACAGGCGGGATCGTGGGAACTCGCCGGAAGTTCGCTCCGCACCGCCGCCGAGCTCATCGGCTGCATCACCGGCGAAACCGCCACGCCGGACATCCTGGACGAGATCTTCTCCCGTTTCTGCATCGGGAAATGAGGAGGGCAAGCCCTCCACTGCAGTAGTGCCTTGCTCCGCAACGGCACGTGCTCTCGCGGAGCAGAGCACTGTATCAGCACACGCAGTGTGTCAGCCGCAGGTGATCTTTTCCGGGCGGCGCGTGATCATGCCAGTGAAGAACGACGCAATGCCGTTCAGGATTCCGGCGGAAGCTTTCCGCCCGGCGCATCCCATCGCCTCGGACGCGAACACCTCGGCGTCGGCGAAATGAAGCAGGAGCTTCAGCGGCGTCAGGGATCCGCCGCCATGCCGTCCGCAGGCATCGTCCGCCGCGATGCACAGCTCGTCCACGCACATCGCGACCGGAGCCAGAAGCGGCGCAAACGCAAGCTCCGTAACGGGCGTCTCCAGTCTGGATTCGCGCAGAAGCGGGAAGAAGCGGAGTTCCACGCGGAGCGCGGGGAACACGCGCAGGTCAACCGGCTGGACCTTGACCGCGCGGCACGCAGGATCCAGCAACCGCGCGGACGCGGCGGAAATCCGGCTGATGAACTCCTCCGGCGGCAGGATGAACCCCTTGTCGTTCCAGCCCGGTTCGGGGAGCGACAGGTTCACCGTTCCGACGGCGTCGAGAGAATCCGCGAAATGTTTCGCAAGCTCGAAAACAAGGTCGGTCGAAGAGATATCCGCGCCGATGGCGCGCAGCGTATTGGAGACTTTCCGCGCAACCGCCGCGAGGCGTTCCCCGCTCAGGGAGAGGCGTTCGCCAAGCAGCGCCGCGATCCGGGCATCCTGAAAACGGTCCGATTCGTCGTCGATCCGCTTCGTGCGCCCGTAGGCCGCGGCGGCATCGTTCAGCCCGACCGACTGGAGGATGTTCGCGATCATGGCGTCGACCGCGGACGCCTTCACATACAGCGGGCCGGATTTCGGCTTCCCGGCGTGGCGCAGGGCGTATTCCACGGCGCTGACGGCGTCGCGGGCGAGCGCATCGGACTCGGCGCCGTTCTCCGGCAGGACGGACCGGATCCGGGCGGCGAGGTCGTCCGGGTCGAACGGCGCGGCGCATCCGTGCGAATCCTGAAGGAAGATCGCCTGTGCGGAAAGTTCGATCATGGTCAGTGCGTCCTTTTTCTCTGTTCAAAACAGTTCGGGCCGGTTTTCGATCAGGTAACGGTAGCGGTCCAGCACGCGGTCCTTCGTGACGAATCCGACGTACACGCCGTCGCGCACCACGGGGACCTCCGTCTCGTGGTGCTTCTCGAAAAGGTCGATCGCGCGCCCAAGCGTGTCGCCGGGCTTCAGCACGGCTTCCGGCGGACGCATGATGTCAAAGACCAGCGCGACGTCGTAGAGCGACGTTTCCAGCAGATAATGCCGGATGTCGTCGAGCGTGACGATGCCTGCCAGACGACCATCGCCGTCGACCACCGGGAATACGTTCTGGTGCGTCTTCATGACCGAGTTCAGCACGGTCCGCATGGAGTCGGACTCGGACAGCGGCAGATAATCCTTTTCGATCAGTTCGTCCGGGATCGCCCGCGTGAGCGCGTCGGCGTCGCGCGTGCCGTCCGGGTCGCCGCCGTGGAACAGGATCATCGTCTTGTAGACGTTGTGCGTGCAGAGTTTGCGGCAGACGAACGTGGAGATTGCGGACACGATCATCAGCGGGATGAAGAGCATGTAGCCGCCCGTCAGCTCGGCGATCAGGAAGATGCCGGTGAGCGGCGCATGCATCACGCCCGCCAGCACGCCGCCCATGCCGATGGCGAGAAAATTCGCTTCGCTGATGTATCCGCCCCATGCCAGCCCGGTCATGTGGACGAGCTTCGAGATGGAATAGCCGAGGAACGCGCCGATGAACATCGACGGGGCGAAGATGCCGCCGTCCGCGCCGCTCTCCAGGCTCGAGATCGAGGTCATCGCCTTCAGGAACACCAGCAGGAAGGTCAGCAGCAGGAACACCCACGGATTCGAGAAGACCGCCGCAAGCGGACTGCCGGAGTACAGCGCCTCCGGTTCGGTCAGCAGATGGCGGATGAAATGATAGCCGTCTCCGCGCAGAGCCGGGAACATCAGGATCGCCAGATACAGGATCGCGCTGCCGATCAGTCCCTTCACCCACGGATTGCGCACGTGTCCGTACTGCTTCGAAATCCGTGTGTACATCTTGATGACGAAAACGGAGACGAGCCCAGCCGCCGCGCCGAGGATCACATAGTACGGCACCGCGCGGATGTTCCACTGCAGCAGGTCGATGTACGGACGCGGCGGATGGAGCTGCTGCGACACAAGCAGCGCGGTCGCGGACGACAGGATCAGCGGGATGATCGCCGGGATCGCGCTCGCGGTCTTCGGGAGCAAGATCTCCATGGCGAAGAACGCTCCGGCGACGGGCGCATTGAACATGGCGGAGATGCCCGCCGCGCCGCCGCACGCCAGCAGGAGGATGCGGTTTTCGTGGTTCAGGAGCAGACTCCGGGCGACGTTGCTGCCGATTGCAGCGCCCGTCTGCGCCACGGGAGCCTCCAGTCCGGCGGACACGCCGAAGCCGACGCTGACGCCGCTGGTGATGATGTGCGAAAAGGTCTTATGGAGCGGCACGGCGCCGGTCCGGTTCTTCACGCTCATGATGACCCCGGCCAGGCCGCGTTCGTACTTGCCGCGCATGATGACCTGCGTCACGAAGATGCAGAAGAACACGCCCAGCGCGGGCGTGGCGGGCAGCACCCAGACCGCCCACGCATTATCCGCCGGGATGGACGCCACCAGCGACTGCACCAGGTGCTCCACGATCTTCATCAGGGCTCCGGCCACGCCGGACAGCAATCCGACCAGCACGCTCAGCAGGATGATGTAGTTCTGCTCGCCGAGCGTCTTCTGGAACGGGTTGACGATGCGGAGAAAACGGCCGTGAAGCCACGAAAAAAACGAAAAACGCATGGCGGACGGGCTTTCTCTCAGATGTTCTTTCCGCCGCGAGGCGCCGCGTTCTTCGCGCGGTTGTGTCCCATGCTCCGGATCTCGTCGATGAACTCGTCGATATCCTTGAAATCGCGGTACACGGAGGCGAACCGCACATACGCGACCTTGTCGACCTGGCGCAGCGCCTCCATCGTGCGGTTGCCGACCTCGCTGGACGGCACCTCGCGTTCGTAATCCGCCTCAAGGGAGCTCGTCACCTGCGACACGACCATGTCGATCGTCTCGGGCTTCACGTCGCGTTTCCAGCAGGCCTTCTCGATCCCGGCGCGGATCTTGTTCGGGTCGAAATCCTCCCGCGAGTTGTCGCGCTTCACGACCTTCAGTTCCGCCTGAATGATCTCCTCGTGCGTGGTAAACCGGTGTCCGCATGCCGTGCATTCACGGCGACGGCGCACGGCCGCGCCGTCTTTCGAGGCGCGGGAGTCGATCACGCGGTCTTCCTGGCAGCCGCAACGGGGGCAGCGCATAGCAGAGTTCTCCTGAGTTGATTCAGTCGGGCGGACAAAAAAGCTGGAATATAAATATACATGCGCACGCACGCTTTTTCAAATCCGCTTTCCGGATTTCCCGGCTTACAGAAAAGCGAAATCCCCGGTATCCGCAACTGGAAATCGGGGCGCTTTTTTTCGGATTATGTTCTGTTTTATGCTAACCGCGTGAGCTCGGCGAGAAGATATGCCAGGAACAAAGCGGCAAACGGAAGGAGCGTGTCGAGAAAAGAACCCTTTTTCGGCACCAGGATACGGATTGCAAGGACCAGAGAATCCACAAGGATGAAACATGTAAACATCCGATGCCCGTCAAGTATGAAAAAATACAGGAAGGCGATCGGAAACGCGACATAGAAGTGCCGCCGAAGAAGAGTTTTATCTACTGTGTCCTGCAAGTGCATGGTCTGTCCCCCGAAAATCCGTTCTATTGTTTTGCCTGATACTATTATACCTCAA
The DNA here is from genome assembly GCA_045114235.1 of Victivallales bacterium. Lineage (GTDB taxonomy): Bacteria > Verrucomicrobiota > Lentisphaeria > Victivallales > UBA1829 > UBA1732. Next base: position 4,678 of record JBGUKB010000153.1, on the reverse strand, counting down.
GTCCGTAAAAATGACAAGACCTTTTTCCGTTTTCTTGAAAAATTCTTTCATAAAAACGAAAAGCCCCGGCCTCCATCAGGAAGACCGAAGCTTTTTTCTAGAGGAAACGAATCTCTCCGTACCGTCGCATAGCACGGCACTGTTCGACACACTCCGTGTGTGTCCGAGCGTAGCCGGACACTACTGCAGTGGAGGACTTGTCCTCCTTAATCGACAGGGATGTCGGCGAGGATCTGGCGCAGGAATTCGCGGTTCTTGTCCGAGGGCGGGCAGAGCGGCAGACGGTATTCCTCGTCGAGCAGGCCGCGGATCGCCATTCCGGCCTTGACCGGGATCGGGTTGGTCTCCACGAACATCGCCTTGAAGAACTTGTAGAGCTTGCGGTGCATCGCGCGCGCCTGGTCGAACGCGCCGGCGTTGCAGAGGTCGACGAGCTGCTTCATTTCCTTCGGGATGATGTTCGATGCCACGCTGACCACGCCGACCGCGCCGACGGACATCATGGGCACGGTGAGCGCATCATCGCCGCTGAGGACCGGGATATCGCAGAGGTCGAGGATCTCGGAGACGCGGTCGACGGAGCCGCTGGCTTCCTTCACGCCCGCCACGTTGCAGTTCTTCGCGAGGCGCGCGATGGTCTCGGCGGAGACGGAGACGCCGGAACGTCCGGGCACATTGTAGATCACGATCGGGATGTCGCAGGAATCCGCGATGGTGGCGAAGTGGCGGTACAGGCCTTCCTGCGTGGGCTTGTTGTAGTACGGGGCGACCTGAAGCGAGAAATCCGCGCCGTCAGACTTCGCATGGCGGGTCAGATGCAGCGCCTCGGCGGTCGAGTTCGCGCCGCTTCCGGCGAGCACCTTGCAGCGGCCGTTCACGAGCTGGACCACGGTCGCGATCACGCGTTCGTGCTCCTCGAAGCTCAGCGTGGGCGACTCGCCGGTGGTGCCGACCGGGGAGATCCCGTCGACGCCGTAGCTGATCTGCATTTCGACCAGCTTCGTCAGTCTATCGTAATCCACTGCTCCGTTGCGGAACGGAGTCACAAGCGCCGTGTAAAGACCTTGAATTTTCATGATTTGGAATCCTTTTCCTTGGAATATGGTCTGTCGGCGGCCGTAACAGCCGCCAGTTTAAGTTCGAATCTGTCAGCGGAGGCGGTCCCCCGGTACACCTCGACCGCGGGACCGGTCAGGATGATCCGTCCGGTGTTCCCCTCGGGAAGATGCGTCCGGACGAGGTCGCCGGAACGGGTGCGGAACGTGAGGTCGGCGGGCGCATGGAAGAACTTCGCCAGCACGCGTGCGGACGACGCGATCCCGGTCCCGCACGCCAGCGTTTCGTCCTCGACGCCGCGTTCGTAGGTGCGGATCAGCACCGGTTCGGAGAAATCGTGTCCGAACTCCAGAAAATCGACGTTGACACCCGCGGGCGCGAACGCCTCGTGATAACGCAGTTCGCGGCCGGGACGCAGGATGTCCGCGCGTTCCAGGCCGTCCATGCGGACCACGGCATGCGGCACGCCGACCGCGCCCTTGAAGACCGTGTATCCGGCCGTATGCTCGTGCGCCTCGAAGTCCTCGGTCACGGGCAGTTCGATGCGGACCATATCGCGCCCGATGACCTCGGCGGCAAGCTCGCCGCCGCCCGTCGCGAACGTGATGGACGATTCGCGCGAGAGGCTGTGTTCGTAGGCGAAGAGCCCGGCACAGCGGAGTCCGTTTCCACAGAGTTCCGCCCTGGACCCGTCGCAGTTGAAAAACTCCATGACGACCTGATCGCAGCCGGGGATGCGCGATTTGGAGAGCAGGATCAGTCCGTCCGCGCCGATGCCACGGCGGCGGTCGCAGATCTTCCGGATAGCGTCCGCCGTGAAGACATAGGCGGACTCGGAACAGTCAACGACCACGAAATCGTTGCCTGCGCCGCTCATTTTCGAGAATTTCAGAAGATTCAATTCGGCCTCCGGGAATATACTGTTCTAAGAGCGAACCGCCAGACAAAAGCCATACGCGAATGATTCCGCAAAAGGCTTCGACGGCAGTCAAGCGTTTTCTGCTCAGGGTATCTCTATTCATCGGATCGGATGGATTTTCAGCGCACGGGCAAAAAGGCCAATGCAGTAAGATTTGAGCGTGGCTACCTGAAAACGTAACCACCGAAAATCTTGCCAGTTGGACTTTGCCCGGGAGCGAAAAGCCGCCGAGACCGAATCAATAGAGGTGCCCTTTAAAAGATACTCCAAATCGCTGATTTTACCAGTGTTTTTCCCGAAAAACCGTGATTTTTTCCGACCGGGACCGGCTTTTCACGGCTTTTTGTCCGGCAGTTCGGAGAAATCACTCGGAACGCAGCACGTCGATCGGGTTCTGCTGCGCCGCGCGCCACGCCGGATACGTGCCGAAGACCACGCCCACGAACGACGAGATCAGCAGCGAGCCGACGATGTTCGTCATGGAGGCTTCCGTCGGCATTTCCGCGTAGCGCTTCACGATCTCGGAGAGGCCGAGCCCGAGGCCGATGCCGACGCATCCGCCGAGCGTGGTCAGGATCACGGTCTCGATCAGGAACTGGAACAGGATGTCGAACTTCTGCGCGCCGAGCGCGCGGCGCGTGCCGATCTCCTTCTTGCGTTCGGACACGCTCGCGAGCATGATGTTCATGATGCCGATGCCGCCCACGAGCAGGGAGATGCTGGCGATGGCGCCCATGACGATGGTGAAGATCTTCTGGGTGCGTTCGCGCTGTTTGAGCAGGTCCAGCGGGACGATCATGTCCCAGTCCTTGCTCTTCGAATGCGCCTTCTCCAGATAGTTCTGGAGGCGCTTGGACGTATTGTCGATGTATTCGAGGTTGGCGACATTCACCAGCATCACGTCGTAGTCGACCAGGATCGCCTTGTTGCGGTTCCGTCCCTGGCTCTCGCTCGCGTAGTTGCCGTAGATGGAGAGGTCTGTGTTGGACGGGATCAGGATCAGGTCGTTCGGGCTGCCGACTTCCGGCAGGCTGGTGCCGTTGTCGTTGGCGATCACGCCGACGATACGGTAGGATGCGTACGGGGTGCGGATGTTCGAGCCGACCACGTCCGTCGCGCCCAGCGGGAACAGCCTGTGCTTCACGTTCTGCCCGATCACGCAGATGGTCGAGGGGGCGCGGAAGTCGATCTCGTTGAACCAGCGCCCGGACGTGAGGTGGCAGGAGGTGTCCTTCATGAATCCGAGGGAGACGCCGCAGAGTTTCAGATCGAGGCGCGTTTCGCCCTTCGTGATCGGCTGGCGCGTGTTCCGGATCGTGGTGATATGATGCACGTTCTCCATCGTGCGGATGAACTGGTAGTCGCGGACGTCGAGGCCGTAGTCCTCCACGGAGCTGGTGGCGGCGCCGCGCCCGGAGGAGCTGCCCCCGGACGTGTCGAAATGCGGCTTCTTGGTGTAGATGATGATCTTGTCGATGCCCATTGATTCGATCTGGGACAGCGCGGAGCGTTCCGCGCCCTTCGAGATCGCCATCATGGAGATCACGCTCCCGACGCCGAAGATCACGCCGAGCGAGGTCAGCAGCGAACGCGTCTTGTGCAGCCGCAAGTTCAGGAAGGACAGCGACACAATGTCGGTGAACCGCATCATTTGGACGCGCCCTCCTGTTCCGCCGTGGTCGTCAGCGCCGCCTTCGCGTCAGCGGCCATCTTGTCCTGCGGGAGCTCGCCGAACCCGGACAGCGGACCGGTCAGCTCGTCCACGGAGTCGGTCGGCTTCGTCTGCACGATGCGGCCGTCGCGGAGCCGGATGACCTTGTCGTAGTGCGGCTCAAACATCGGGTTGTGCGTGACCATGATGATCGTCACGTTCTGCTCCTTGTTGATCCGGTGGAAGAGCGCCATGATCTCGTTGCCGGTCTTCTCGTCGAGGTTGCCGGTGGGTTCGTCGGCGAGCAGGAAGGCAGGATCGTTGCAGAGCGACCGCGCCACGGCCACGCGCTGGCATTCGCCGCCGGAGAGCTGTGTGGGACGGTGCCCGAGGCGGTGTCCGAGACCGACGACCTTCGCGAGTTCAAGGGCGCGCGCCCGGCGGATGCGCGGAGACACTCGCTTGTAGATCATCGGCACTTCGATGTTCTGTTCGATGGTCAGGTACGGGAACAGATTGAAACTTTGGAAGATGAATCCGATCCGGATGTTGCGGACCGTGGCCTGCGCGCTGTCGGACAGCGTCGCCACGTTCACTTTCTCCAGGAAATAATCGCCGGACGTCGGCACGTCGAGCATCCCGAGGATGTTCAGCATCGTCGATTTGCCGCTGCCGGACGTGCCCACGATGCCGACGAACTGACCGCGCTGGATCGAGAAGGAGATACCTTTCAGCACATGCACTGCGGCCGGGCCGCCGGGATTGTACGTCTTGCGGATGTCCCGCAGCTGCACTACCACATCGTCGTTCATACGGACCCGCCGGGCTTACTGATCGGACTGCTTCTTCTGGTACGGACGGTACAGGTACACCACGTCGCCGTCCTTCAGACCCTCGGTGATGCAGACCGCGGTGTCGTTGGAGTCGCCGATCAGGACCGGGACTTCCTCCGGGGTGCCGTTCTTGTTGACGAAGACGAAGAATCCCTTGTCGTTCTCGAAGACGGCCTCCATCGGCACGGAGATCACGTCGTGCAGGATGCTGGAGACGAT
>JBGUKB010000152.1:0-7106 GCA_045114235.1 Victivallales bacterium | reverse complement strand
ACCGCAAGACCACGATCATGGTCCTGCCGCTGATGAGCTGCGGCGCGCGCCTGCCGATCTACGCCCTCATCATCCCGGCGTTCTTCGTGCAGAAATACCAGGCGTTCGTGATGTGGATCATGTACATCATCGGCGTCGTCATCGCGCTCGTCGCCGCCCGCATCATGAAGTCCACGCTGTTCAAAGGCGACGGCGATGTCTACCTCATGGAACTCCCGCCGTACCGCGTGCCGACCCTCCGCAGCCTGCTGCTCCACATGTGGGACCGCGGCCGCATGTACCTCCAGAAAGCCGGCACCATCATCCTCGCCACCAGCATCGTGCTGTACATCTGCAACACGTATCCCGAAAAGGAAGAGTTCTCGAAGGACTACGAAGGCGAGATCGCGAAGATCGAGGAGTCGCAGCTCCTGACCGACGCCCAGGTCGCCGTGCTCGAAGCCGCCGCGCGGACCGAAGCGCTCGCGGAGATCTTCGGCGGGGACGTCATGAAGGAGATCAGGGAAAACAAGGTCGTCCCGGACGAAGCGCTCGAAGCGCTCGGCGAGGAAGAAGACCTCGAACTCGCCGAGGACGTCCAGGGCGTCATCGACGCCGCGCAGGAATGTGCCGACGCCATCGCCGCGCTCGAAAACGAGCAGATGGCCGAGGCCATGGAATACACCATCTCCGGCCGCGTCGGACACGCCCTCGAGCCGCTGTTCCGCCCCATCGGGTTCGACTGGAAATTGACCACCGCGTCCATCGGCGCGCTCGCCGCCAAGGAAGTCTTCGTGGCACAGCTCGGCATCCTGTATTCCGAGGGCGAGGCGGACGAGGAATCCGTGCCGCTGCGCGAACAGCTCGTGAAGAACTACACGCCGCTGCAGGGATTCTGCATCATGCTCTTCTGCCTGCTCTCGATCCCGTGTTTCGCCACGCTCGCAATCATCAAACGCGAGCTCAACTCGTGGAAACTGATGTTCGCGGAAACCGCCGGACTCTTTATCCTGGCGTACATCCTGACCATGATCGTCTATCAGGTCGGGTCCGTGCTGCATATCGGCACGAAACTGCTCGGCTCGTAAGATATAAGAACTTAACCGGACACCGTCCGCAGCAGGCGGGCGGCAGTCCGATTGGAAGGATTCAAAAAAGGGAAGGAAAAAAGGGAGGTAAGTGTGTAGGGAAAGGCCAAATTCCGGGCGATCGCATCAAACGGAATTTGGCCTCGCTTTTTGTCGATTTCAGGAAAGGACACCTTCACACATAAAAAAAGAACCGCGAAGACGATTATGATCTCTTGCGGTCCTGTCGATCCTGAAAATGGGGTGGGAGACGGGACTCGAACCCGCGACATTCTGAGCCACAGTCAGACGCTCCACCAACTGAGCTACACCCACCACAATTGATGTATCATATACTATAGCATCATATCCATTTTTTTCAAGCGGAAAAAACAAAAAAAGGGAAGAAAGGATCATTCCGGCGGTCAAAAGGACGGGATGCCGGAAGCGTTCAAATGGATCGCCCCGGCGCGGTCACGTCCGCCGGTGGGAAGCGGCCTCAGGTGTGATATGCCACCAGGTACGCGGTGTACGCGATGTACGACGCCAGCAGCAGCGCGCCCTGAACCCGGTTGAGGCGCCTGCCGAACATCCCGAACAGGAACAGCGCGCCGGAGACGCCGAGCATGACCGCGAAATCCAGTCCGCGGATCGACTGACCCGCCAGCGGCGAGATCAACGGCACGATACCGAGGATGCAGAAGACGTTGAAGATGTTCGAGCCCACGATGTTCCCGATGGCGATGTCGTTCTCCCCCTTCAGCGCCGCCACGAACGACGTGGCGAGCTCCGGCAGGCTGGTCCCGACCGCGACGATCGTGAGCCCGGTCACGGCATGACTGATGCCGAACGCGTTCGCGAACGCCACGGCGGAGATCAGGAAGGACTTCGCGCCGAGCACCAGCATGGCGACGCCTCCCGCGACCGCGAGCAGGGCCAGCGGCACGCCGAGCGGCTTTTCCATGCTTTCCGCGACTTCGGGATCAAGCCCGGAATCCGCCTCCGCCGTGCCCTCCGCCGCCTTTTTCGCCTCCTGTTTCTTCGACAGGACCACGTTCAGCGTGGTATAAACCAGGATGCACAGGAAGAAGAACGCGCCTTCCCAGCGGTTGATGCCGCGGCTCAGGAAATAGAACCCGGTCAGCGCGAGCATGGCGAACATCATCACGGGCAGGTCGAACCGCTTCAGGTTCGCGTGGAACGGCATCGGATGGAGCACGGCGCACAACCCGAGGATCAGCGCCACGTTGCAGATGTTCGACCCCACGATGTTGCCGAGGCTGATGTCCGCCGATCCGCGCAGCGCCGAGTCGATGCTCACGACCAACTCCGGCGCGCTGGTGGCAAACGCCGCGAGGGTCAGCCCGATCACGAGGCGGGAGATGCGCGCCTTCAGCGCCAGGGACACGCCGCCGCGGACCAGAAACTCCGCCCCGTAGTACAGCAGCGCCACCCCGAGGACGGCGAGCCCGAGATTGCGGAAGATGTCAAGCGTCGGCATGGTAGATTCGAAAACTCCCTGAAACGTGCTGAAAAATGGTTCCCGCCCGGTCCGCCCGAAAACACGGTTCGTACTGCGCGGATCTGCGGGAAATATCGACCTCTTAATCTACACGTTTTTTCCGCGAATTCAAGTTTTTTCGGAAAAACGGCTTGCTTTTCTGCGTTTTGCGTGATATTTTTATGGTTATGACCAATCAATCCCGCACGGTCGGCAATTCAACTCGGAAAGGAACGGATACATGAGGATTCGCATCGCACTTACGGCCTTCTTCTGCATGGCGGCCTGCTGCGCCCTCGTCGCCCAGTCCCGGACCGGACAGGGCACGGCGAATCCGTCGCGGGGCGGTCTCCTGTCGTCCCCGGGCTCGTCGGGTTCCAATTCCGGCAGGACGGCCGCGAAACAGTCCGGCGGCAGGGGCATCTTCGACATCGCCACCTCGTCCGCAGCCGGGAAGAACCAGGGTTCCGCCGCGTCCGCTCCGGGCAGGACGACGACCGCCACGGCATCCCCGTTCGGCACCACCTCCGCCCGTACAAGGTCCTCCTCGGCGCGCCGCTGGAAAACGAGCAGCAGGATCGCCGACTGCATCCGCGCCAAGGCGATCCCGTCCAACACCAACCTCACGTTCTCCGGCACCATCACCGGCATCGTCACAGACGGCCGCTACACCATCCTCACGATGTTCGACTCCGTGGAGACGGTCACGGAGACCGGCGCGAGGGGGGACGTCCCCGTTACGTACACGGTCGTGCTGGATGCCGAATCCGTCGCGGGAAACACCTCCATCAAGGAAAACGCGAAAAAGAGCTTCACCGTGGACAGCAACTACGCCTACCTCGTGTGGAACGATTCCGGCTGCTCGGTCCGCGCGGTCGACAACGCCCTGACCGAGCCCGACCAGGCCGCGGCCGGCAATTCCTCCAGACGCTGATCCGGGGACCGGCGAAGACGTTTTCAGGGAAGTGCTCCGATGCGGAAAGACGACAGGATCAACCCGGTTTTCCTGATCTTTTTTATCCTCATCGGCATCATTCTTTCCAGTTTCCTCGTGGATTGGCTCTTTGCTGAAAGAATCCCGCGGGACCGCACCATCAAGTATCACCTGGAACAGCAGATGCTTCCGCTCATTGTGGAAAAGATGAAGCGGACCGGAAAACTGCCGGATGACCTGGACGATATGGAATTCGAGAACGAGTACCAGAAAGACTGTTACAAGGGCGACCGAGAATTTGGTTTGGTCAAATGGTGGATCGAAGACGATAAGCTGGTCGTCGAGTTCCGCAATGACGTGCGCACGGAACGCGCGGAGATGGTATTGCCGCCGGAACTGATCCCGGAGGTCAAACCATGAAAAGGTCACTGCTCTTTGTCCTTCTGTGTCTGGTCGTGCTGCTCACGGGTTGCGGACGTGCAAAAAGAAAACTGAGCGGAAGCAGTTCGCCGAAGCCGCCGCCCATGCATCCGTTCTACACATACACGGGCTTCCGGGACTGGTACCGTCTTCCGCTGAAATATCCGTACCAGATCTCGACGATCGACCAACTGAGAGAAGGATATCTGGAAGAGCATACCGGCGGCGATATCGCTGCGGGATCGAAATCCATGCAAGGGATTGATGTCGGGGGGAGGATTACGCATCTTCATCCGCTGGAAGACTTCGCAGTTTTCCAGAAAGAGGACGGGACATTCGGCTATCTGGAATACGCGACCGGCAAAACGACCCTGCTGCCGACCGAAGCGGAGTTGAAACAGGCGTGCCTGCTGACGCCCGGGGACTTCAAACCGATCGAATATTACTACAACCAGTTCAGCAAGGGAAAACTCCTCTATCCGCCGAACGCGTCATCGGAAAAGATCCGCAACGATCTGATCGCGCAGTTCCAGGGGATGACCGTGAAAATGCACCCCTACGGCAGGGAGCGCGGAAACGCAACGATCGAGGTGACATGCGGCGAAAGCAAAAAAGACATCGACATTCAGACAGGGAAATCCGTTTTCGTGTGGAAATGGTCATTGCCTCAGGAAAAACAGGGCACGCTCGACAAGTGGCTGTCCGCGCACAGGGCTGAACTGCTTGAAATGTGGGAGACGCGGACAGTAAAGCCGCTCCCTCCGTTGGAATGAGGGAAACAGAAATCTCCGAGCAGATTTTATCTCACTTAGGAGAGAGACGGGACCGGGACCCGCTTTCGTTCAAACAAATGAGCCTGCCCCCGCCCCGGCTCAGAAGATAACTTCGTCGGCGAGGATCAGGAAGACGACCATCGCGGCGAGCTCGGCAGTCTCGCAGACGGCCCCGGCGAACTGTGGCGGAGGCATGGACCGGAGTTTCTTCGCCGCCTCGGTATTCCAGTACAGCACGGACAGGAATCCGGCCGCCAGGAACGTGACAGCGTCCTGGATCCCGAGGCTGACGACCGCGACGAGCGGGGAAACGCCGGTGACCGCGCCGCCGCGTGCATGGAACCCGGACATCGTGAGCTTCATCGTGCGGAAGGAGAAGAAGTCGCCGCCGAACGTGCGGATCGCCCCCAGCGCGAACGCGAGCAGGATCACGGCAAGCATCAGCCAGAACATTTTCACCGCCATGCCAGCCTCGGGGCGGTCTTTGCCGGAACCACCGGGATAGGCAAACAGCATCGCGATCCGGCCAAAGAACGGCACGAACAGGAACAGGAGCGCGAGCATCATGTTGTCGCCGAAGAGCGCGGTCCGCATGAAGATCAGGTACAGCACCAGCATTTTCAGCCCGATCAGCACGGCCGTGCACGGGGAGGAGCCGGGCTGGACGGCGCGTGCGAGGCGTTCCTCCGGGGGAATGTTCGCCCCCGCAAGCATCCGGCAGGCGGCGTCGAACGCATGGAGGTTGTCGAACCGCGTGAGCCATTCCAGCAGGAAAAGATAGATGCCGGACGCGAACAGGATCAGCCCCTGCAGCCCGCGGAAATTCGCGCTGACGAACAGCGTCGGGGCCGCGGCGACCGCCCCGATCAGGAGTCCGGCGAACGGCTGAAACGCCAACGCACTGGAGTACAGCGCGGGCTCGGCGGGCTTCACAGGGCCATGGAACCGCGTACCGAAACGGAGCGCAGCATAAAGGACTTGCAGGAAACGGGGCATGGGGATTGCTTGTTTGAGGCAAAAAGTGCGCCGCCGGACGTGTGGATGGAGCTGCGCCCGGCGGACGGGATCACATTGATCGAACGATCACTTCATGAGGTCGAGCTGGACCACGTCGCCGGGACGGGTCTGGACGTCCGCCCAGATCTTGCGGCCGGGGTAGATCGCCGTGTGGATGCCGGTGTGGACGTTCTCGCCGATGATGGAGCCGAATTTGCGGCGGCCGGTGTCGATGAGGCAGCCCTGGACCATGGACCGGTGGTTCTTGCCGTCATGGCGGAAATTCGAGGTGATGGTGCCCGCGCCGAAGTTCACGTTCTGGCAGACGATGGAGTCGCCGATGTAGGAGAGGTGCCCGGCGGCGACGTGCGTCATGAGAATGGAGTTCTTGATCTCGACGGCCTGCCCGATGTGGCATTTATCGGAGATGAAGTTGTAGCCGCGCAGATAGCAGTTCGGGCCGATCTTGCAGTTCTTGCCGATCACGGCGACGCCCTCGATGTAGACGCCGGGGAGCAGCACGGAGCCTTCGCCCAGGATCACCACGCCGTCGAGCGTGACGCGTTCGCGCACGGTACCCTTGATGTCGTTCTCGGTGTAGCCCGCGAGGAACTCCTCGTTGATCTTCAGCAGGTCCCACGGATAGCGGATGCGGAAGGACGCCTCGTCGGCGGGAATGGACACGGTGTTCGCGCCGCAGCCGGTGCATTCGGCGGCGATGCCGTCGGCGTCGGTCACGGAGAAGGACTTGCCGTCCGCGATCGCGGCGGACGCCTTTTCGAGCAGGGCCTTGGACGGCCAGAAATCGGAAGCGAGGCGGAGATGCGCACCGGGCGCGGCGTTCTGAATCGAGGACCAGCGTGCGAGCAGGGTGGATTCCAGCGTGCCGGCGGCGAGTTCCAGCTCCAGCGCGGGCTTTTTGCAGGTCAGGGGTTCCAGGAGAACGGGATTGCCGTGCTCGACGATTTCAAAAGCGAACGTTGCCATTATGGGATTACCTCCAGTTCGCGGGCCGCGACGCCCGCTATTTTGTCATGCCAGAGCCGCGCGGCGGATTCCGTGCTGGCTTCGGCGAGAATGCGAAGTTTGTTTTCGGTGCCGGAGTAGCGCACGATCACGCGTCCGGCGTCCCCGAGGTCCTGCTTGGCCTCGCGGATGCACCTGGAAAGCTCCGGCAGGTCGTCGAACGGGACGCGCTCGGCGATGCGGATCGAACTCTGGATCTGCGGATACTCCTGCATGAACGCGGCGAGCTCGGCGATGGATTTCCCCGTCTCCTTCATGATGCGCATCACGTGCAGGGCGGAAATGAGGCCGTCTCCGGTCGGCGAATGCTCCAGGAAGATCAGGTGCCCGGTCTGCTCGCCGCCGAGGTTCAGCCCCTTCTCGCGCATGCGCTCGATCACGTAGCGGTCGCCGACGTTGGTGACCTCGAC
>JBGUKB010000151.1:0-9947 GCA_045114235.1 Victivallales bacterium | reverse complement strand
GTGCGCGTGGTGGCGTTGTTGTCCAGATAGATGACGCGTTCTTCGCCTTTCATGTCACGCCTCCTCGACCGTGAGACGGTCGGACAGGAATTCGTGGAGCTTGCCCTGCACGAGCTTCCGCAGGGTCAGCTTGGAGTTCGGGCACGTCGCGCAGACGCCGCGGAGCGTGACCTTCACGACGTCGCCGTCGAGGTCGATCAGCTCGATGCTGCCGCCGTCGCGTTCGAGCGCGGGCTTGATCTCCTTGTCGATCACTTCCTGCACCTTCAGCGCCTTCTTGACGGGCGACAGGGTATCGAAAGAACCGGCCTGCGGCTTCTCGACTTCGGCGGGCGCGTGGGGCGTGTGGTTCATCTCGTCGAGGATCTGCTGGATCTGGTCGAGGCAGGTCCCGCACGCGCCGCCCGCCTTGGTGTATTCGGTGACCTGGGCGACGGTCGTGAGGTGGTTCAGGCGGACGACCTTGCGTATCTTCGCGTCGGTCACGCCGAAGCACTTGCAGACGATGCGGCCTTCGTGGTCGTCCGGGTCGTCGTTCTTCACTTCGGGAAGCGAGAGGCCGTGCTTCTTCGCGTATTCGCCGAGGGCGGCCTGAAGCGCCTCCATGCCCATCACGGAGCAGTGCATCTTCTCTTCGGGAAGCTCGCCGAGACGGTCCACGATGTCGCGGTTCGTCACGCGCGCGGCCTCCTCGACCGTCATGCCGATCACGATCTCGGTCAGGATGGACGAACTGGCGATGGCGCTGGCGCAGCCGAAGGTCTTGAACTTGGCGTCCAGGATCTTGTGCGTCTTCTCGTCGATCTTGAGGAATATTCTGAGGGCGTCGCCGCAGGTCATGTTGCCGACCTCGGCCTCCGCGTCGGCGTCGGCGATCTCGCCCACGTTCCGCGGGTTCAGGAAATAATCCATGACTTTGTTGTTATAATCCCACATCGGTACTCTCCTTATCGTTAAGCGGTCCGGTTTGAATTACCGTTTGACACCGGGTCCCGCGGTTTGTTCCCTTCGGTTCGTTCTTTCCGGCGCGTCAGCGGAGGCCGACTGCCTTGCGGACCTCGTCCATCGTGGCATGTGCAAGTTCGGCGGCACGTTCGGCGCCGCGTTTCAGGACGGCGTCGACGTAGCCCGGATCGGCGAGCAGTTCCTCGCGGCGCTTGCGCATCGGCGCGAAGAAATCCATGTACGCGTCGAACAGCGCGAGCTTGGCGTGACCGTAGCCGTAGTTCCCGGCGCGGTAACGCTCCGCCATTTCCGCCTGCTGTTCGGGCGTGGCGAAAAGCTTGTACAGCGCAAAGATCGTGCAGGTGTCCGGGTCTTTCGGCTCCTCCAGCCCCTTGGAATCGGTCTGGATGCTCATGATCTTCTTCTTGATCGCCTTCGGTTCGCCGAAGATCTCGATGGTGTTGTTGTAGCTCTTGGACATCTTCTGCCCGTCCGTGCCGGGCACCACGGCCACATCGCCGCTGATGTACGGTTCCGGGATCGTCAGGACGTCGCCGTACTGCTGGTTGAACCGGATCGCGATGTCGCGCGTCATTTCGAGGTGCTGTTTCTGGTCCTTGCCGACCGGGACGAGGTTGGCGTGGTAGAGCAGGATGTCGGCGGCCATGAGCACGGGATAGGAGAAGAGGCCGTTGTTGGGGGCGAACCCCTTCGCAATCTTGTCCTTGTAGCTGTGGGCGCGCTCGAGGAGGCCGACGCCGGTCTGGCAGTTCAGGATCCACATCAGCTCGCACACCACGTTCACGTCCGACTGGCGGAAGAAGATGACCTTCTCCGGGTCGAGGCCGCAGGCGAGGAAGTCGACCGCCACGCCGCGGACGCGTTCGCGCAGTTCCTCGGGCTTCGGCTGGACGGTCAGCGAATGCAGGTCGGCGATGAAGACGACCGCGTCGTCGCATTCCTCCTGAAGGCGCACGGTGGAGCGGATCGCCCCGAAATAATTCCCGATGTGAAGGACGCCCGAGGGCTGGATCCCGGTCAAAACTCGTTTCATGTTCGTAGTCTTTCTTTCTGTGCCGTTCGGCACGATATGGTCATAAGCCGCCACCGGAGGTCTGTGATTCCGGCGCGGATTGGTTGCTTGTTTCAGGCGAAGCGAACTCAGTGGACACCGCGGCTTCGGTCTGTTCGGATGCCAGCTGCTGTATCATTCTATTCAATTCGGTTTTCTGTCGCTCGGTTTTTCTTATCAGGTCGCAGTAAAGCGCAATGAGGATGAGGTACAACAGAATGCCGAGCCAGAGGACGAGTTTCAGGATACGTACGGTACGCTCCAGCTTGTTGTTCCGGCGGAGCAGCTTCGCGCTGTACGGGATGGAGACGGACGACGAGGTATGGTCCACTTCGATCCTGTTTCCGGTCAGGGAGACGTCGAGCTCGTGCTTGAGCTTCTCCAGCTCGGCGCGCGTCCTGTTCATCGCCCCGGTCTTCTTTTCGATCTCGGCGGCGCGGGCGTCGAGTGAAGCCTTGCGCGCGGCCATTTCCTTTTCCAGATTTGCCCGCTGTGCATCCATGCTGCTCTTCTGCTTCAGATACGAGGCGCGTTCCGCGTCGGTCTTCTCGATCCCGGACCGCAGGAACTCTTTCTCGGAAATGATCTCGTCGAGCTTTTTGTTCAGGTATTTTTCGCGGGCGTCGAGGTCGGCGGCGCGGGCGTCGAGCGCAGCCTTGCGCGCGGCGATGTCCGCCTGGATCCGGGCGTATTCGTCGTCCTCGTCGTACACGTCGAGCGGAGACAGCATGTCATCGTCGTCCGGCGCCTGCACGTGCAGCGTCGAGGCGGAGGCGGTCCGGGTGCGTTCTGGGGACTCGTGCCGGGCGTCCGCCGACACGATCTTGCTGGCGGCGGTATCGGCGAGCACGGAGGCGAAATCGCCGAATCCGACGTTCACGGTCCTGGCGATCTTCAGGTGCGAGGCGGTCGCCGTGTCGGTGGGGGACGGCTGGCCGTCGCCGGGGACCGCGGGCGGCCCTTTCCGCATGACCCATCCGCAGTTCGGGCAAAGGTATTCCCCCCCGCCTTCCGGCAGGGAATCCACGAGAAATCCGCATTGTTCGCATTTCATGGCAGATACCTCCGCAAACGGGGCCGTTCGTCAGGCTTTCCGGACTTCGACTCCGCAGGGTTTACCGTTCAGATCGCCGTCGAGCGGTTCGCTTCCGGCGGGGATGAATTCAAGGTTCGAGGCGAGCGTTTCCGCGCAGACGTGTTCGCGTCCGGGCTCAAGCGCATCGAGCAGGTCCTGAGCGGCGGTCACACGCACATTGATGCGGTCGGAGACCTGCAGGTCCATCTCCTTGCGGAGGTTCTGGATGCGGCTCACGAGCTCGCGGGCGTATCCCTCGGCGAGGAGTTCGTCGTTCAGCTCGGTGTCGAGCGCGATCGTGAGGGACGCGTCCGCGGCCACGCAGAATCCGGGGCGTTCGGCGCGGTTGACCACGATGTCGGCGGCGCCGAGCAGGCAGGTCGCGCCGTCCTCCAGCTTCAGTTCGTACGGGGTGCCCGCCATGATGGAGGAGATCACGTGCGAAGGAAGCTTGGCGATTTCGGCGGCGAACGCCTTCATCTTCGGGCCGAGGCGGGAACCGAGGCTCTTGAAGTTCGCCTTGGCGGAGAGATGCACCAGCGACTCCTCGTCGCCGAAGATTTCGACCTTCTTCACGTTCAGTTCGTCCGCGATCACGCCTTCGCTCAGGGCGAGCAGTTCGCGCACCTCGGGGTCGATGGAAACGAGTACGGCGCGCGCCAGAGGCTGGCGCACCTTCAGCGAACGCTGCGTACGGAGGAAGCGGCCGAGCGAAACGGCCTTCTGCGCGAGGGCGTTCTGGCGTTCCAGCTTCTCGTCGCGGCGGAAGAGCTCCGGTTCGGGGAAGTCGCAGAGGTGGACGGATTCCGGCATGTCTTCGGTACGGAGGGAACGGTAGATCTCCTCCGTGATGAACGGGATGAACGGCGCGGCGGCCTTCGCGAAGGTCACCAGCACGTAATAAAGCGTGGCGTACGCCTCGGCCTTGTCGCGGTCGTCCTGGCTCTTCCAGAAACGGCGGCGGCTGAGGCGGATGTACCAGTTCGTGAGGTCCTCCACGAACGCCTCGAAGCGGTTCGCGGCGGGCTGGAGCTGGTACTGGTCCATGTTCGTGCGGATCTCCTGCACCATGTCGGCGAGGCTGGAGAGGATCCAGCGGTCGAGCGGATTCGAGGGGTTCTCCGGCGCGGCGAGCGGACCGGGCGCGGGCTTCCAGTTGTCGACGTTCGCGTAGGTCATGAAGAACGAGAAAGAGTTCCAGATCGGCAGGATCACGCTGCGCATGGCCTCCTTCACGGCGGCCTCGGAGAACTTCAGGTCCTCGGCACGGACGACCTGCGAGCCGAGCAGGACCAGGCGGAGCGCGTCGGCGCCGTAGGAGCTCACGATGTGCATCGGGTCGGGGTAGTTGCGGAGGCGCTTGGACATCTTCTGGCCATCTTCGGCAAGCACCATGCCGTTCACGACCACGTGCATCGCAGGCGGCTTGTCGAAGAGCGCGCTGGCGAGGACCGTGAGCGTGTAGAACCAGCCGCGGGTCTGGTCCTGCCCCTCGGCGATGAAGTCGGCGGGGAAGCCTTCCTCGAAGTGTTCCTTGTCCTCGAAGGGGTAGTGTTTCTGCGCATAGGGCATGGAGCCGCTCTCGAACCAGCAGTCGAGCACTTCCGGCACGCGGCGGAGCACGGTGCCCTTTTCGGTCGTGATCGTCATCTCGTCCACGAAATGCTTGTGGATGTCGGTGACCTTCTTACCGGTGAGTTTTTCGAGTTCGGCGACGGATCCGACGCAGACGGTCTCGCCGGTCTCGGCGTTGCGCCAGATCGGCAGCGGGCAGCCCCAGTAGCGGTTGCGGCTGATCGCCCAGTCGCGGGCGTTTTCGAGCCACTTGCCGAAACGGCCGGTCTTGATATGGGCGGGAACCCAGGTCATCTGCGAGTTCGCACGGAGCATTTTCTCCTTGATCGGGTCGATCTTCACGAACCAGGTGGAGACGGCGCGGTAGATGAGCGGGGAGTCGTCGCGCCAGCAGTGGGGATAGCTGTGCTTGATCGTGCCGCGGTGGACGAGCTTGCCTTCGGCTTTCAGACGCGCGATGACCTCGGCATCGACGTCCTTCACATAGCGCCCGGCATAGTCCGGCACGTCCTTCGTGAACTTGCATTCGGCGTCGATCGGGCACACGCCGGGAACGCCGTTGGCCGTGCCCGCGGCGGCGTCGTCTTCGCCGAAGCCCGGGGCCGTGTGCACGACGCCCGTGCCGTCCTCGGTGCTGACATAGTCGGCGGTGATGATGCGGAATGCGCCTTCGGCCTCCTTGTCGGCGAAGTACGGGAAGAGCGGGATGTAGTGGAGGCCGGCGAGGTCGCGGCCCTTGTAGCGCGCCACGATCTCCGGCATCTGGTCCGGCTTGTAGTAGGCGTGCAGACGGGATTCGGCGAGGATGAACGTGTCATTGCCGTCCTTCACCTTCACATAGTCGATGTCCGGCCCGACGGCGAGCGCCATGTTCGAGGGCAGCGTCCACGGCGTAGTCGTCCACGCCAGCACGCTCGTGTCCGGATCGTCCTTCAGGCGGAACCGGATGGTAATGGCCGGATCGGTCACTTCCTTGTAGCCCTGGTTGGCCTCGAAGTTGGAAAGCGGGGTAGAGCAGCGGGCGCAGTACGGCAGGATCTTGTAGCCCTCGTAGATCAGCCCCTTGTCCCACAGCTGGCGGAACACCCACCAGATGGATTCCATGTACTTCATGTCCATCGTGCGGTAGCCGTTGCGGAAATCCACCCAGCGGCCCATGCGCTTCACGATGGTCTCCCATTCGCTGGTGTAACGCAGCACGATGCCGCGGCAGGCCTCGTTGAACTTGCCGATGCCGTAGTCCTCGATCTCCTTCTTGCCGGAGAGCTTCAGCTGTTTCTCCATCTCGTACTCGACGGGAAGGCCGTGGCAGTCCCAGCCGAACGTGCGTTCGCAGTACTTGCCGCGCATGGTCTGGTAACGCGGGAGCACGTCCTTGATCGTGCCGGCGAGGATGTGGCCGTAGTGCGGCAGGCCGGTGGCGAACGGAGGGCCGTCGTAGAACAGGAATTCGGGATTGCCCTTTCTGTTCTGAACGGACTTTTCAAAAATGCCGTTCTGTTCCCAGAATGCAAGATTGGCTTCTTCGATGGAGGGGAACTCAGTGCTCCCCGAAACTGCTTTGAACATGATTCAAAACCTCGTGTATGGGAAAGTGAATGATAAAATCAGGGGAAATGAGGGAGATCAGAGGCGTTCGATGCGGGCCATCTTCGCGTACGGCATGCGGAGCACGCGCGGCGTCTCGCCTTCGTTGGATTCCAGTTCGAACACGGCCAGCATGTCCTGGGCTTCGAGAATCTTCGCGATCATCAGCGCGGTGCCGTCGGCGAGGTCCAGACGGAACTGCGCCTTGATGCTGGAAGCATCGGAGGAGCCTTTGAGCTTCGCGAAATTGTCCTTGTTCGGCGTGGAGTCGATGCGGCGGCGTTCCGCCTCGATCTGGTCGCGTTCCGCCGCGATGCGTTTGGCTTCGCGTTTCGCCGCGGCAATGGCCTTCGCGCAGATGATGAGCTTGCGGACGAGGAGGATGAGCGGATAGACGACCGGCAGGATCAGGCCGATCCAGAAATGCTTCTTGCCGTTCATCCCGGTCGAGTTTGCGAATTCGTAGGAGGCGAATCCGGACAGCAGCCAGACAAGGACGATGATGCCGCATTTAATCCCCCAGCCGCGCTGGGCGTTCGCGATGTCGATGAAACTACCCGAACCGGAGGCAAACTGCGAAAACAGCTCTTTGACGAATTCAAGAATTCCGCTCATATTTTGTTCCCTTGGATTTAGTATAGTGAAACCAGTATATTTTAATGCAAGATATTAATATAGCACCGTTCTGCAATTCTTCAATATTAAAAGGCGCGGAAACCGTTTTTTTTCACTGCCGTTCGTGACCTTTTCCGGAAAAACCGCGCCTTGTGTCTCGCCCAAACCCGGCCGCAGATGTTCGCACCCCGTGCTCGCGCCGATTCCGCCCCGACTCTTTTTTCCCACGACCTCGCGCCTCGCGGTCATAGCGATTCTGCCCAGCTCATTTTCCCCGCGTCCTCGCGCCTCGCGGTCAAGCAATCCGTCGAGCGCAGCGAGTTTTCCGAGGAGCGAAGCGACCCCCAGCGAAGCGGGGACGCAAAGCGTCCTTCTCTTCGCCCAGCTCAAGGGGGGAACAGCAGCCTACTGGTCAGTAGGACTCCGGGACGAGCGCGGGGCGGAACCCGACGTTGCCGTGCCGGACGCCGGAGTCGCGGCTGCCCCGGCGCGCGGCGCGGCAGAAACTGGCGTGGCTGAAAAAGCTGCCGCCCCGGACTGTCCGGTCCGAGCCTGCACTGTCGTTGCCCCGCGTGAACTCCGCCGTCAGCTTGCCGCTCTTCGCCTGCCAGTCGTCCAGACACCATTCATAAACGTTCCCGCTCATGTCGTACAATCCCAACTCGTTCGCCTTCTTCCGACCGACAGGGTGAGTCTTGCCCCCTGCCGACGAGTCCGATGGTAGAGAAATGGTTGTCGAACTTGCCGAGGTAGCGCGGTCGCCGTCGGAAACGGCGGAGTTGTTTTCATACCACGCCACTTCGTCAAGCGTATTGCTCCCGCTGTACTTGCAGCCTTTGCTCTTTTTTCCGCCGCGTGCCGCGTATTCCCACTGCGTTTCCGTCGGCAGCGTGAACTTCCACCCGTTCGGTGCCTTGCCGCTTGAATTCAGCTTCTCGCAGAAGGACATCGCGTCGTTCCAGGATACTTGCTCCACAGGCAGATCGTCCCCCTTGAATCTCGACGGATTCGCCCCCATCACGGCTTTCCACTGCGCCTGCGTCACCTCCGTCTGCGCCAGATAGAAGTCCTTCGTCAGCGTCGCACGATGTGGCACCTCGTCATCATCGTTCCCCCCGTCCGCCGCGCCCATCTCGAACGAGCCCGCCTCCACCTTCACCAGTTCCAACTTCACGTTCCCCGGAAGCGCGATGGTCTTGTCCGCCTTGACAAGCGCCAGTTCCAACTTCACGTTTCTCGGAAGCGCGATATTCTTGTCCGCCTTGACAAGCGGCTGAGCCGCCAGGGAAAAGCTCATCGCCGCCTCGTCGAACTTTCCGATCTCGTAAGCGGCCTTGCTCTGGCGCAGGTCATTCCTGCCCGGCGCCTCCGTTTTTTTCGTGTCTCTTTCTTCCGTTTCGTCGTCCTTTTTCCCGCAGGCGGTGAACATGGCTGCGGTCAGGAAAAATACAAGAGAATAAACGAGGCACTTGCGGAAGATGCGTGCGGATGTCATGGGGATCATTCCTTTCCAACGGTTTTGAGAGACACGGGATTGCTGTTGTTTCCCATCGGTCTGATATTGAAGTTTTTCTGCACTTTATTTAACATATTCCCGGGAAAGACAAATGCAAACAAATCTCTCAAAAAAACGGGAAAAAAAGCCGATGGGTCCGCAGCCATCTCTCCTGCCCTGCCAGGGGAAACTCAAAAGGCCCGTCCGAACCGGAAAAGTTCGGACGGGCCGGATGTCGCGTAAAACGCGGGTTCCTGTTCAGAACCGGAGGCTTACTTCATGAGCTTGCCAACGTTCTGGTAGAATTCCATGCGCTTGGCGGCGTCGCTTTCGGCCTGGGCGAAGAGCTCCTCGGCGTGGGCCGGGTTGGTCTTCAGCAGGGCTTTGTAGCGGCCTTCGCTGCGGATGAATTCCTGGAACTTGCCGTCGGACGGCTTCTTGACATCCCACGTGAACGGAACTTCGTTCGCGGGGTTGTAGCGGTACAGCGGGAAGTAGCCGCAGTCCACGGCGCGCTTCTGCTCGGTCTGCGTCTTGCTCATGTCGATGTTGTGCGCGATGCAGGGAGCGTAGGCGAAGATGATGGACGGGCCGTTCCAGGCCTCGGCCTCCTGGAAGGCCTTCAGGGTCTGGGCGCGGTCTGCGCCGAGGGCGACGCTGGCGACGTACACATAGCCGTAGCTCATGCACATGAAGCCCATGTTCTTCTTGTAGGTCTTCTTGCCGCCGGCGGCGAACTTGGCGACCGCCGCGGTCGGAGTGGACTTGGAGGACTGTCCGCCGGTGTTGGAGTAGACTTCGGTGTCGAGGACGAGGATGTTCACGTTCTTGCCCATGGCGACGACGTGGTCGATGCCGCCGTAACCGATGTCGTTGGCCCAGCCGTCACCGCCGATGATCCAGACGGACTTGTCGCAGAAGTAGTCGGAGAGCTCGAGGATCTTGGAGAGCGTGGGCTTGCCGGAATCGCAGTTGCAGCCGGCGAGAGCCTTTTCGACGGCGGCCTTCGCGGCCTTCTGGGCGGCGATGGCTTCGTCGGTCTTGGAGTTGTCCCAGAAGCTCATGGCCTTGTTCAGGGCGTCCTTGAGCTCGGCCGGGGCGTTCTCGCAGGCGAGGACCTTTTCGACTTCCTGCTTCAGGAGGACGCGGTTGGAATCCACGGCCATGCGCATGCCGAAACCGAATTCGGCGTTGTCTTCGAACAGGGAGTTCGCCCATGCCGGACCGCGGCCTTCCTTGGTCTTGGTGTACGGGATGGTCGGGAAGGTGCCGGAGTAGATGGAGGAGCAGCCGGTGGCATTCGCGACGATGGCGTTTTCGCCGAAGAGCTGGCTGACGAGCTTGACGTACGGGGTCTCGCCGCAGCCCGCGCAGGCGCCGGAGAACTCGAAGAGCGGCTTGCGGAGCATGGCGCCCTTGACGGTGGCAGTGGTGTTCTTGCCCATGATGTTGTCTTCGGCGGCTTCGAAGAAGGCTTCGTTGGCGTTTTCGCCGGCGGCGCGTTCTTCTTCGAGGGTGGACCAGACGAGAGCCTGCTTGCCTTCCTTGGCCGTCATCGGGCACTGGTCGAGGCAGACGCCGCA
>JBGUKB010000150.1:0-4949 GCA_045114235.1 Victivallales bacterium | reverse complement strand
GGCGGCAAGTGGATCCACATGATGGACCAGCCGCACATCGGCACCTCGCAGAACGGCTGGGACACCCCGAACAGCAACCAGATGCCGCGCCTCACCGAACTTGACGTCCCGGACGTCTCCGAGATCGGCGTGGCGGTCGAGAACAACGAAAACGCCTGGCCCGCCTCGCAGGATGAGCTCATGCTCCCCGTGTTCGACAGCTGGAACCCCGTCAAGCATGTGTTCGAAGTTTTCCGCCGTGGCCAGAAGGAGGCCAAGTTCACGGTCAAGACCACCGAGCCGTGGATCAAGGCCGACGTGAAGGAAGACGTCGCCTCCGTGATCGACGTCCCCGTGTACGTCGAGATCGACTGGGCCAAGGCGCAGAACGGCACGAACACCGGTTACATCGAAGTCACCGGCCCGAACGGCACCGCGAAGATCCGCGTCGCCGCCGTCAAGGCCGACGCCCCGGCCGCCAAGAACGGCGAAAAGACCCTCTGGGGCGCGCTCGCTGGCCCGATCTCCATCCCCGCCGACAAGCCCGCGAAGGTCAACGCCGTGGGCGATGTGACCTGGAAGCTCATCCCGGACTACGGCCGCGCGGACGGCGGCATGTGCATCTTCCCCGTCACCGCGGACAGCATCACCGACTACACCAAGGCCCCGAGCATGGAGTACCCGATCTACATCTCCGAGCCCGGCAAGTATGACATCACGCTCTACACGTCCCCGACCCTGAACTTCGTCCCGGACCGCGGACTCCGCGTGGCAGTCGGCATCGACGACGCCAAACCGAACGTGATCGATGCCTACGGGAATGTCCAGCGGACTTCCTACCGTCAGGCGTTCGAGTCCGGCGGCACCAACTGGGACCAGAACGTGAAGGAAAACATCCGCAGGATCAAAACGCAGCTCGACGTTACGGACGTGGGTATGCACACGCTCAAGGTCTACATGGTCGATCCGGCCGTCGTCGTCGAGAAGATCGTGATCTCCTCCGGCAGACTCCCGCAGACCTACTTCGGCCCGAAATTCAGCACCCCGGTGAAAACGAAATAACATCGGTTTTCCGCTGAGTTTTACGAAACCCCGCCATGCCGGACGCCTCGAAAACGTCCGGCATGGTTTTTTCTTTTGTCCGCCTTGCATTCGGAATAAAGGGAATTATATTATTTTTATAAAATACGAAGCCGCCTCAACCCGAAACGGAGAACAATCCATGAGCGAGGAGACGAACCATATTCCCGAAACCGAAGAACAGCTCCGCGCGAAAAAGCGGAAACGCCGTGTGCGTTATGCGATTCTGTATCCCGCTATCCTGATCGCGCTTTCCTTCCTGTGCTATTTTCTGTACAGGATTGACGATTTCGTGCATGTCTGCCGCATCGAGCCCGGGACGACCGTCGTCGATTCCGGTTCGATCAAACCGTACGATCCGGTTTTCGACGGTTTCTTCCGAAGCGGAAAGCATCCGAAACTGCAGTCGTACCTGATGTACCGGCATTACGTGATCCCGGACGGCGTGACGGAGATCGGCGAAAGGGCGTTTCTTGAGAGCATGTGCCTCTTCCTCCGCAGCGTCGAAATCCCCGGCAGCGTGAAGAAAATAGGCCGGGGCGCGTTCGAGGAGTGCTGCAATTTGACGAAGATCGAGCTCCCGGAGGGCGTGGAGACGATAGAACCCCTGGCGTTCCGCAGATGCGTCAAGCTGAAGCGCGTCGAGCTCCCGAACAGCCTGAAGACGATCGGCGCGGGCGCGTTCGCCGGCTGCACGGCATTGGAGAAAATCCGCATCCCGGACGGGGTGACGGAGATCGGGATCGGGGCGTTTCTCGGCTGCTCCTCCCTCGCGGACGTCGAACTGCCGCCCGGCGTGAACGTTGCGCCGGAGGCGTTTTCGGGAACGCTCGTCCCGCCGGAGAAAATACCGAACCCGAAACAGCCTCAACTCTGAGGAAACGCGCCATATGCCCGAAGCGGCAGACATTCACTCCGAACTGGCGGAAATCCTCCGCTTCTTGGTCAGTTCCCATATCTCGCGTTTCGAGAAAATCTTTCAACTCGTTGGTAAGCTCGCTTGCGCTCGCATTTTTGCTTGACGCGGGGTGCGGACGGCAGGGGTTGATTTGGGAAGGTCCCGGTATCGGCTCTCACCCCATGATTCGTGAACGCGGATTATTTAACGTTACGGGAAGGGACGGGGCGGATGTTTGATCAAAAAATATATGCTTTTTCGTGAAATGGGAATAGCATAATTTCGTTTCTATAGTATATTAAGGCTTGACGGAAGATATAATCTTCCGCCGGAGGATGGCACACGCGCCTCAAACACACCTGCGTCCGCCGTCCTTTCCTGAACAGATTCTGAGCTCGTTTCCATACCAACCCAACCACGCATGAATCAGGAGAACCAAGACATGAAGCATGCAGCAGTCCTTGCCGCCGCCGCGATCTGCGCGGCAACCGCAGCCGTCGCGAGCTGCGCCTCCGCCGACGAAGAGCCCGCGGCCGCCCCCGGAAAACTGACCTTCTACCCGTCCAGCGCGACAGAGCTTGAGGCCGGCCCGCTCGCCGACCGCAAAAAAGTGAACGAGACGTTCCTGCTGGAAACGCTGAACCCGGACGCCCTGCTGTCGAAATTCCTGACCGTGGCGGGGCTCGAACCGAAGGCGAAGCCCTACGGCGGCTGGGAAGCGCGCGACATCGCGGGGCATTCGCTGGGGCATTACCTTTCCGCGCTCGCCATGGCATACGCGCACGGCGGCAACGCGAAGGCGAAGGAACGCGCCGACTATATCGTCGACGAGCTGGCGAAGTGCCAGGACAAGCTCGGCACCGGGTACGTCCACGCCGAGGACGAAGGCTGGCTGAACCAGCTCGAACGCGGCACGGTGCGTCCGCAGCCGTTCAACCTGAACGGCGTCTGGGTGCCGTTCTACTCCATCCACAAAGTCTTCGCCGGCCTTCGCGACGCCTACCGTCTGACCGGAAACAAGAAGGCGCTCGACGTGGAAAAGAAGCTCGCGGACCGCGTGATCGCCGCGCTGAGCAACCTCAACGCCGACCAGGTGCAGAACATGCTCCGCGCCGAGCATGGCGGCATGCTCGAGGTCATGGTCGACCTCGCCGAAGACACCGGCGACAGGAAGTATTCCGAGGCCGGACGCCGTTTCTTCTTCGACAACCGCATCCTCGGCGCGATGGAGGAGCAGCGCGATATCTTCAACGGCATCCACGCGAACACGCAGATCCCGAAGATCGCCGGTCTGGCGCGCCTGTATGAGGTCGAGGGCGACGACAAGGCACGCACCGGCGCCGAATACTTCTTCACGGAAGTCTCCACGAAGCGCTCCTACGCGAACGGCGGCCACAGCGAAAGCGAGCATTTCTACGACATGAACGATGTGGCGCGCACGCTGAAGCCGAACACCGCCGAGACCTGCAATTCCTACAACATGGTGAAGATCGCCCAGCACGTCTTCGAGTGGAACCAGAACACGAAGCCGATGGACTTCGCCGAGAAAGTGACGCTGAACCACATCGCGTCCAACATCGGCAAGGAGCCCGGCGAGTACGGCTACTTCCTCTCCCTCGGCTCGCCGCACTACAAAGTCTTCTCCACCGAGTTCGACTCCTGGTGGTGCTGCGTCGGGTCCGGCATGGAGAACCCGGAACGCTACACTGAGATCAGCTTCGCCACCGATGGCGCGTCCGTGGCCGTGAACCAGTACTGGGCGGCGGAACTGAAGGACGACAAGCTCGGGCTCGACCTTGAGCTCAAGTCGGAATTCCCGCTGTCGAAGACCGCCGAGATCAGGCTCGGCCTCAAGAAGTCCAAAAAGTTCGCGCTCGACCTCCGCAAGCCTGTCTGGGCGAAGCAGATGACCGTGAAGGTCAACGGTTCCGCGGTCAGCGCCGATGCCGACGAACGCGGCTACGTCGCGATCAACCGCACCTGGAAGGACGGCGACAAGGTCCAGGTCGAATTCGAGTTCCCGCTCTACAGCGAGGCGCTCCCCGACGGCAAGCATGTGGCGTTCTTCTACGGCCCGCTGCTCCTCGCCGCCGTGATCCCGCCCGCCGAAGGCAGGCAGAACCCGGCGCTGCGCCGTTACCGCGACCAGTGGGGAGCCGAAACGCATGAACCGATCCCGGTCGTGGACGCCGCCGACGCCGAGACCGCGATCAAGGCGTTCAAGCCAGGCAAGAACTTCGGCGAGTTCATCGCGCAGGGCACGACCGGCGAATTCACGCTGATGCCGCTCTTCAATATCTACCACGAGCACTACTCCGCCTACCTCCCGCTGAACAAGTAAACCGCTGAAGGAGTCTCCTCCATGAGGTTCCCCGCCGTTTCCCTCGTCCTCACCCTCTGCGTGTCCCTCGCCGCCGTCCTGCGCGGCGCGGACAACGGGGACGGGACGTACACCAACCCGATCCTGTTCGCCGACTACCCCGACTCGGAGGTCATCCGCGTGGGCGACGACTTCTACTACCAGTCCTCGTCGTTCCACCTCGTGCCGGGCAATCCGATCATGCACTCGAAGGACCTGGTGAACTGGGAACCGGCGGGATTCTCCGTCCCGGACTACAAAATCCTCGAGGATGCGCGCTACGATCTCGACGGCCAGCACGGGGACGCCTACGGCATCGGCAGCTGGGCGCCCTCGCTGCGTTACCACGACGGCATGTTCTACTCCGTGTGCTACGTTTGGGACAACCGGCCGGAAAACAAGACCGGCGTGGACGGCGTGTTCCTGGTGTCGCGCGCGGAAAACGTGGCGGGGCCGTGGAAGATGAACGCGATCCATGCGAGGATGTACGACCCGGGGCTGTTTTTCGACGACGACGGCCGCGTGTATGTGTTCCACGGGCAGAACGACCTGAAGGTGACCGAGCTGGACGCCGACCTGACGAAGGTCGTCACGCCCGAGAAGACGATCATCCGCGGGACAATCTGCGAGGGC
>JBGUKB010000149.1:0-5712 GCA_045114235.1 Victivallales bacterium | reverse complement strand
GGCGAACGCGGCGAGGAGTGCGAGCGAGGCGGCGGCGAAAATGGCGAGATGTTTCATGGAGAGGCTCCTTTCTAGCTGGAGTTTGGTTGAAAACGTTGGGTTAGAAACAGTTTTCCGGGGCGGGGAACGTCTTTCCCTTGACCTCGGCGATGTATGCTGCGATCGCCTCCTGCGCCATGGCCCCGACGTGGCAGAACCGTCTGGCGTGCTTCGGAAGGAATCCCTCGGTATAACCGAGCAGGTCGCTCACGACCTGCACCTGACCGTCGCAGTCCGGGCCTGCGCCGATCCCGATGGTCGGCACGCCGACCGTGGCGGTGATCTTCGCGGCGAGTTCGGAGGGGACGCATTCCAGCACCATGGAGAATACGCCGGCGTCCTCAAGCTCCTTCGCGCGGGCGATCAGTTCGGCGGCTTCTTCCTCGCCGCGTCCCTGCACCCGGTAGCCGCCTGAGGTCTTCACGGACTGCGGCAGCAGCCCGATGTGCCCCTGCACGGGGATGCCCGCCTCGACCAGCGCGCGGACGGAGGGCAGGGTGGACGGGGTACATTCGAGCTTGATCGCGTCGCATCCGGCCTCCTGCATGAACCGCGCCGCCTCGCGGAGCGTGTTCTCCACGCCGAGGTGGCAGGTCATGAACGGCATGTCCCCGACGATGAAGGTGTTCGGCGCGCCGCGTCGGACGCACTGCGCATGGTGGACCATCACGTCCATGGTGGCGGGGATGGTGTCGGCGTATCCGAGGGTGTTCATGGAGAGCGAGTCGCCCACGAGGATGAAGTCGATCCCGGCGGCCTCGGCGAACGCCGCGGTCGGCGCGTCGTAGGCGGTGATCATCACGATCTTCTCGCCGTTCTGCTTCATTTTCCGGAACGACCGGACTGTTTTCTTCACGATGTCCGACATGCGGCACCTCCGTATCTGAAATGAAGAAGTGTTTTTGCGCTGTTTCCGGTGCGGCACTTGGAACGGAGCTTCGTACCAGCTCTTCGCTTCATGCGCCCGCGTGCATCCTGCTTTATTGCTGTGCAGGACGGCCCGGTTTAAGAAATATAACACGAAAATCAAAAAAGTACAATAAAAAAAGCCCCGAATGCGGAAAAAGATTTGATTTTCTCTCTTTTCGGATTAGTTTATCAAGAGGAAAGGCTTTTCAGTTATGGCAAAATCGAAAAAACAATCCAGACAGTCCGGACGATCCCGCGCCCCGCGCCGGGTTCTCTACAGCGGCGTCTTCTCCGCCGCGTCCGCCGGATTCGGCTTCGTGAAGGTCCCCGGCGATCCGACCATCGAGTTCTTCATCCCGCGCAAGCACGTCGGGCACGCCCTGGACGGCGATACGGTCGAGGTCGAGCAGATCCCGGACGAACGCGACGCGACGTACTCGAAACGCAAGACCGGGCCGGTCGGCCGCATCGTCGCCGTGACCGGACGCAACCGCGAATTCGTGGTCGGACGCCTGGATTCCCTGCACGAGATACGCCCGCTGGACAAGCATCTGCCGGAGACCATCCGCGTGAACTCGGCGCCCCGCAACGCGAAGAAGGGCGACTGGGTGCAGGTGCGCCTGCTGGACGACGGCGCGAACCATACGGAACAGCTCCGCGGCCATGTGGAGCGTTCGCTCGGGTCCGCGGGCGATGTGGCGCACGACTTGGACGCCATCGCCGCCGAATTCGGCCTGCCTCCGGCATATACCGCCGCCGACGAGGCGGAGGCGCAGAAGATCGAGCCGCTGGAACTCGAACGCGAAGACCTTTCCTCCCTGTATACGCTCACGATCGACCCGGCGGACGCGCACGATTTCGACGACGCCATTTCCGTTCAGCCCGGCTCCAGGCCGGGCGAGATCACGCTCGGCGTCCACATCGCCGACGTCGCCACCTGGATCCGCCCCGGCTCCAGGTTCGACAAGGCCGCCGCGTATCGTTCCTTCTCCTCGTACCTCCCCGGCAAATTCCTGCCGATGCTCCCGAAACCGCTCACCGCGAAGATCAGCCTCCGCGAAAAGGTCCTGTCCCCCGCCCACAGCGTGATCTTCACCGTGCGCCTCCGCGACGGCAGGATCCTCTCCTCGCGCCGCGTCCATTCGCTGGTGAAGGTGAACCGCCGGATGGACTACGACACCGTGCAGGCGTTCCTGGATGACCCCGCGAAACGCCCGAAGGGCTGGAACAAGCAGGACGCGGAGAACGTGCTGCTCCTGCAGAAGCTCATCAAAAAGATGCGCGGCTGGCGCGCGAAGCATGAACAGTTCCTGTGGATCGACGCGCCGGAGATACGCGTGCTCTGCGACGAGTCCACGCACGAGATCAAGGGGCTCCTGCGCCGCGTCCCGTGCGCCGCGGACGGCATCGTGGAGGAGTGCATGCTCGCCGCGAACTCGGCGGTCGCGAACGAGCTGATCGAACGCGGCGTCGGCGGACTCTTCCGCGTCCACCCGGAGCCCGATCCCGAGAAGCTCGACGAGTTCGAAGGGTTCATCTCCGAGGCGTTCGGCGTCTCCACGGGCGACCTCTCGTCCGGGCGCGCCGCCTGCATGCACTTCCTCGAATCCCTTCCGGACGACCACCGCAAGCCCGTGATCCTGTCGCGGTTCCTGCGGGCGATGGCGCGCGCCAGCTACAGCGAGAATCCGGAGCTTCATTTCGGACTCGGCAAGACGCGCTATTCGCATTTCACCAGCCCGATCCGGCGTTACCCGGACCTGGCGCTCCACCAGCAGCTGCTCGCGCTCGACCTGAACAAACGCCTCCGCTCCAAACGCATGCTCGCGGAGATCGCCGTGCTGTGCTCGAAGAAGGAGGAGCGCAACGACAACGCCTTCTACGCCGCGAACGACCGCCTGAAGCTGCATTTCCTGAAGAACAGCGGCGCGCTGGAGAACACCACCATGTACGAGGCGATCATCCAGAAGGTAACCTCGTCCGGGCTCATGTGCGAGATCCCCGAGCTCGGCATGCTCGGATTCGTCCCGACCTCACGCTTCCGCGCGCCCGTCACGCGCCGCAATTCGCGTTACTCCTCGCGCATGGAGAGCGGCCACACCGGATACCGTCCCGGCGACTTCATCTATATCGCGCTGGACAGCATCGACCTGGTGCGCGGCCACGCGCAGTTCCGTCCAGTCATCTAACCGTCATTCAAAAAGGATTTCCGATATGAGACTTCCGCTCCGTTTTCTTCCGTTGGCCGTGCTCGGCATGGCCCTGCTGGCATCCTGCCATTCGACGACGTTCGAGGTGCCGAAGGTCGGCTCGCGTTTCGAAGACACGAAAAAACTCCTGGACTACGACACGTCGCTGAGCATGTATGTCATCCCGCTCGACAAGTACGAGATGCTCGAATACGACAAGTTCGACATCGTCATCCCGAAGGACACCTCTGTTCAGTATTATGCGCCGGCGCTCACCAATTCCTCCACCTTCGCTGAATTCCGCGTGCGGAATCTGCCGCCTCAGACCGATTTCTCCGGGCGGGCGATCTATGCTCAGGACCAGGAGGGGTGGAGAAGCCTCGCGGAAATGGAGGCGTTCTTCCGGGAGAAGTTCTCGCCGGCAAGAGGCGTTCTCAGCCGTTCGGTCCGCATCACGAAACGCAACGGCCACGATTGTATCGAGTACGACGTCGTTGCGAGCACGGCCGAGGCAGGGAAGGTCAGCGCCGTGCACGGTTTCTGCATGTTCGACACGAGGAATCCCGGCTACATCTTCGATGTCTTTGCAGGACGCACCGCCTATAAGAAAGACATCGACCATGAATTCCTGATCGAAGCATCCGGCTATTTCCTCGATGCCGTGAGGTTCCACCAGTAAACGGCGCGGAACAAGCTCATCTTTCAGAAAAGATTCGGGCGGTGCGGAGAGGACCCGCGCCGCCCTGAATTTTGTCTGAATCGAATTGCGTTCAGCTTCGGAACGCGTTGATGGCGTCGCGGAGCTTCAGCGTTTCGCGGCGGGCCGCCTCGGCGAAATCCTCTCCGTTCGAGGCGAAGATGATCCCGCGCGAGGAGTTGATGACGAGCCCGGTTTTGTCCGCGGTCAGTCCGTTGCGGAGCACGCCCTCCAGGTCGCCGCCCTGCGCGCCGATGCCCGGCACGAGCAACGCCACGGAGTCGCCGGCGCGCTTGCGGATTTCGCCGAGTTCGGCGGGGCAGGTGGCGCCGGTCACGAGCAGGACGTTGTGATTGTAGTTCCACACGGTGGAGATGCGTTCGGCGAGATACTGGTAGAGCAGTTCGCCGTTTTGGAGCACGAGCTCCTGAATTTCCTTCGCGCCGCCGTTCGAGGTGCGGCAGAGCACCACGACGCCCTTGTCGGCGCAGTCGAGGAACGGCTTGATCGCGTCCATGCCCATGTACGGGTTCACGGTCACGGCGTCTGCCTGATAGCGTTCGAACGCCTCGGCGGCGTACATGCGCGTGGTGTTGCCGATGTCCGCGCGCTTGGCGTCGAGGATGACCGGCACGGACGGCGCGACTTCGTGGATGTAGCGGATCGTCTCGGCAAGCTGGTCGTCGGCGTCTTGTGCGGCGTAGCAGGCGGCCTGCGGCTTGTACGCGCAGACCAGGTCCTTCGTGGCGTCGATGATGGCCTTGTTGAACGCGAACACGGGTTTTTCGAGGCCGCGGACGCAGGCGGGGAGTTTGGCAGGGTCGGGATCCAGCCCGACGCACACCAGCGAATTGTTCGTGCGCCAGGCGGCGCGGAGTTTGTCGTAGAAGTTCATATCAATCTCCATATATGTTATGTTGTTCTGATTCGTGTTTCAGCCGGATGATGCCTCATTTGCTCTTCACTTTCCTCACGCGGATCGCGGTGAATTCCTTTCCGGGGAGATCGAGGTGGAATCGCCCTTTCATGATCCCGCGGTCGTCGATCGTCATGTTCCACGTGTCGATCACCTCCACATGGTAGGACGCGTCCGGGTCGAGCTTGTTGAAGTCGCGGTACTTCGGCCGGTTGCGCCCGAAGTAGAAGAGCAGATAGTTGGGATTGTCCTCGGCGCAGGCCGCGAGGTCGTCCCATTCCTGCGTGGTGCGGCGGAGCCCGAGGCCGGGCGTCTGGTACAGGATTTCCTTCAGGAACTTCAGGCGCGGCGCGCTGTCGCCCCAGAGCTTGCCGCCGTGGCTCCACCACAGGATATCGTCGTGTCCGACGTACGTCTCGCCGTGCGTGGCGTAACCGCCTCGGACTGTCGCCTCCCAGAACCGCCGCACGAGCTCCGGCCCGGCGATGTTGCCCCACATGTACGGGATGTCGCCCTCGTACTGGATTTCATCAAGCACGACAGGCTTGTCGTATTTGCGGAGGTACTGGTCGGTGAGCTCGGCGCAGACATAGAAATCCTGCCGCTGGATGCTGCAATGCGTGATCCACGGCTTCGTGTAGTCGTAGAACGGCACGCAGTTGTGGATGCTCCGCAGGTGGTGGTACGGGTCTTTTTCCTGAATGAGCGCGGCATAATGTTCCCAGTCGTCGACCGTCTTGTCCTTCAGGATATCGTATTCGTTGGCGAAGCTCCACCATATGTTCGCGTACGCGCTGTAGCGGGCCGCCATGTAGGTCAGGTAGAAATCGTTTGCTTCGGCGGGCATGTTGCTGAATCCCCATTTGTCGTAGGGATGGAACAGGATCAAATCACACTCGATTCCGAGCTTGCCGAGCGTCTCGACCGCCTCGTCGATGCGCGCGAAATAAGCCGGATTCGGC
>JBGUKB010000148.1:0-4583 GCA_045114235.1 Victivallales bacterium | reverse complement strand
AAGAAGGAAGGCGGACTCAACATGCCCATGCTCATCATGGGCGGCGGCGTCGGTATCGCGGCGTTGGGCAGCAGCTTCGCCTTCATGGCGAAGAGCCTCCAGGGCGTGTCCGTCTGGCGCATCCTCGCCGTCCTCCTCGGCATCTTCATCATCATCTGCGCGCCGTTCGTGATCCTCTCGCTCCTGAAGCTCTTCCGCCGCAGCCTCACGCGCTTCCTCGAAGCCAACGGCTGCGCGCTGAACCGCGAAATGCGCCTCACGCTCGCGCTCGGCCGCATCTTCACCTACATCCCGCGCATCCCCGGCAAGTTCGCGCTCTACTCCATGAACACCGCCTCCGCGGGCGACGATCCCGACGCGGTCAAGTCCCCCATCCTGAACATCGTCTACAGGCTTCTGATCGCCATCGTGATCATCCAGATCATCCTGCTCATCGTGTTCAAGCTCTTCCTCAACAACTGAAACGCCTGAGCATGACGGCCGCGGCTGTTCCGATCCGGGACGCCGCGGCTTTTTTTATCCGGGATCGCAGGGCAAAACGTAACTTTCTAAACGATAGATGAAAATTGCCGGAAAAAACTGATTTAAATGCTCTTTCCGCCTTGTTTTTTAGTGGAGAAATGTTATATTATCTTCAACCCATGCACTGCGGTTCGTTCTATTGAACGGAGCAGCTGTACATGCGTTCCGGCATCATCCACATAACCTACCACATAAACCCCAACAACATAAGGTATCTTTACCATGGCAGAAAACATCGACATCAACCAGGTCATCGAACAGTGCAAGAAAGTCCTCACGCAGGAATACCTCTGCTTCGACGGCAGAATGAGCAAGCGCGACTTCTGGATGTTCATGGTCCCCGTCCTGATCGCGAACTGCGTCCTCAGCTGGACCGTCATCGTCCCGCTCGCGCTCATCATCCCGACCCTCGGCACCACCGCGCGCAGACTTCACGACCTCGGCAAGACCGGCTGGCTCCAGCTCATCGGCCTCCTCTGCCCCCCGATCGGCTCCATCATCGTCCTGCTCATGTGCCTCCCCGACGGCGAGCCCGGCGACAACAAGTACGGTCCGGCTCCCGCTGCTCCCGCGCAGTCTGCTGAATAAGCAAAACCCCGTACTCGACTGAGTATATTCCGTCCGCGCCCGCTTTCCGAAGCAGGCGCGGATTTTTTCGTTTCCCGCTTGTACTTTCCGCTTCCGCGTGTATATTATCCGAAGGCGCTTTCCGGTTCGCGGACGCCAACGCACAAACCGCACGAAAGGATTTCCATTATGAGCGACTCCAAACGCATTTCCCTT
The DNA here is from genome assembly GCA_045114235.1 of Victivallales bacterium. Lineage (GTDB taxonomy): Bacteria > Verrucomicrobiota > Lentisphaeria > Victivallales > UBA1829 > UBA1732. Next base: position 3,278 of record JBGUKB010000148.1, on the reverse strand, counting down.
CTCGGCGTCATCGTCGAGGACAACGCCGCTTCCGATCAGATCAACAAGATCCTCCACGCCTACAGCGAGTTCATCGTCGGCCGCATGGGCATCCCGTACCATTCCCGCGGCGTGAGCATCATCAGCGTCGTGCTGGACGCCGCCCCGGAGACCGCCTCCGCACTCGCCGCCGAGCTCGGCAAGATCGCCGGAGTCTCCTGCAACATCGTCTCCGCGAAAAACTGATTTTCGCCTCGATTCACACCGCCGCGCCTTCCGTTCATCCCCATGGGAGGCGCGGTTTCCCTAAAACATTCCCGGAGAACCCCCGCCCATGAAAATCATCCGCACGAACCTGACGCCCGGCATGATCGTACTTCTGGTCATCCTCGCGATCCTTTTCGCGGCGGTCATCATCCCCCTTATGGTGATCGGCGGGTTCGTCTGGCTCGTCTGCAACGCCCTCACGGGCAGTTCTCCGCTCGAGCTCTACCTCCGCCGAAAGGCGCGGCGGCGTTCCGGCATCTACGAAGGACCGTTCGCTCAGGACAACGACACGGAAGACGATGTCCGCGAAACCGCCGCCGCCAGTGACGACACGATCGAATGCGAGGTCATCAGTGCCCGCACGTTCGACGAAAACGGGCAGGAGATCCGCTGAGCAGGCGGATCCGTTTCTCTTTCCTTTTTCTTTTTTCCGGCTTTTTTTTGTTCGGCGCTTGCATTTTCATATTTTAGGTTCTATAGTATCGCAAATCAAGATAGAACCCTCACTTTCATCGAAAGAACCACCGCCATGAAAGCCTCCTCAGTCCGCCGTTTCCTCGTCCTCTCCGCAGCCATGCTCTGCACGGTCCTCTCCGCTCAGTCGAACAGCCGCACGCCTTCGGTCGTCAAGCTCGACCCTGCCAAAGGCTCGCCGTTCAACGACGGCGTGTTCGAGGGCTGGGGCACCTCGCTCTGCTGGTGGGCGAACCGCGTCGGCTACAGCGACAAGCTCACGGACCTCGCCGTGGACGCATTTTTCGACCAGACGAAGGGGCTGAAGCTCAACATCGTGCGCTACAACATCGGCGGCGGCGACGATCCCTCGCACCGCCATATCACGCGTTCCGACTCGAACATGCCCGGATTCGCGCAGCCGGTCCGCGACGAACACACGTACGAGGTCGACGACGACGGCATCGTGTTCTACCAGTACGACTGGGACCGCGACAAAAACCAGATGAACGTGCTCACGAAGCTCCTCGCACGCAATCCCGACGCGCTCGTCGAGGTCTTCTCCAACTCCCCGCCGTACTTCATGACCTGGAGCGACTGTTCCAGCGGCGGCGCGGGCGAGCATAAAGACAACAACCTCCGCCCCGAATACGTCCCCGTCTTCGCCGAATTCCTCGCCGACGTCGTGAAGCACATGCGCGAAGACCTCCACATGAAGCTGAACAGCATCGACCCGTTCAACGAGCCGTCCTCCGGGTACTGGGGCGCGTACAGCAACAAGCAGGAGGGATGCGACATCAAGGACAACAGCCTCAAGAGCCGCGTGATCCTCGAGCTCGACAAGGCGCTCCGCAAGCGCGGCGTCCGCGACGGCATCCTCCTCGCGGTCGCCGACGAGACCTCCATGGACCTCGCGATCGACACATACAAGGCGCTCTCGCCCGAGGCGAAAAAGGCCGTCGACCGTATCAACACGCATTCCTACGGCGGCAGCCGCCGCGCCGAAATGCAGGCACTCGCGAAAGCCGAAAAGAAACACCTCTGGATGAGCGAGGTCGACGGCACCGGCACGCTCGGCGGACAGGCGGCCGGAGACATGGGCAGCCCGCTCTGGCTCGCGAACCGGATCATCACCGACGTGAACGGCATGATGCCCTCCGCCTGGGTCATCTGGCTCGTCGTCGACCGCCACCGTTCCGACTTCAACCGCATGGAGCGCAACAACACCTCGCTCCGCGGCGCGTACTGGGGCACCGGCATCTTCGACCACATCGAGGAAAAACTCCTCCTCGGCAAACGCTACTACGCGTTCGGCCAGTTCACGCGCTACATCCGCCCCGGCGACCGCATCATCGCCTCGTCGCCCTCCACGCTCGCGGCCTACAACCGCGAATCCGGCAAAATCGTGATCGTTGCCGTGAACAGCGCCGCGAACGAACGCCCCATGACGTTCGACCTCGCCGCGTTCCCGAGCATCCCCGCAGAGTCCGCGAAGGTCATCCGCACCAGCGGCCAGGTGAACGCGGGCGAGAACTGGAACGAGGACATCCCGGCGGTCCCGGTCCGCGACAAAAAGCTCGCTGTCCAGCTCGCGCCGTTCTCCATCACCACCTTCGTGATCGAGTAAGTCCGCATAAGGACAAAAAACACCCTCAAAGATATTTTTTCATAAAAATCTACCATTTTTGTTTGCTTTTGGCTTGACAAACCGGATTTTCAGGTGTATATTAATTCTGTCGTGAACGGGATTTCAGTTCCGTTCTTTTTTGTTTGGAATATACATTACCATCTTGGTAGCGTATAATTCAAAACAAATCGTCAAACAAACCATCGAACCACCCGAAACCGATCTGCCCAAGGAGAAGTCACCAAAGACACCAGCACCACCCCCGTCTTCCCCGAAGAAACCCGTCCCCCAGTGTTCCAAGAGTCCATGGTCTTCCGAATGCGATGTTGTACGTGTTTTGCCGCGGAATAAAGTTCCATCCCCCCCAACACAACTTCAATCAACCCCCACAGACAGGAAATCAATCATGAACAACAGAAAACATATTCTCGCCGCCCTCCTGACGGCAGGCATCGCAAGCGCGCCGCTTCTGCACGGCCAGACGCCGGAAGAACAGGAAGTCCGGACCATCCGTCTCCTCCAGGACGACGGCCAGGTCAACATCGTCAGCAAAGTCTACGAACTCAAATACCTCAAGGCGACCGACATCCGCCCGTTCATCGAGGCCGCGGTCAAACGTTACAGCGTCGCGTCCAAAGTCGACCGGGTGAACTACTCGAAGGCAAAGAGACAGATGATCGTGGTTTCGACCGGCGAGGACTTCATCCCGTACGTGGACGAGCTGGTCGCCGGGCTTGACCAGCCGGGCAAGGAAGAGAACGGCTCCATCATCAAGGGCACCGGCGTCACGAAAATCACTTACAATCCCAGCTACCGCGCCGCAGAAGATATCGTGCGCCTCATCAACGATGGCACGATGAAAACGCCCGAAGGCCGTGCCTACCTGAACAAGGACACCAACACGATCTACTGGAAGGACGACGAGCAGGCCGCTCTGGCGATCCTCGCGTGG
>JBGUKB010000147.1:0-31170 GCA_045114235.1 Victivallales bacterium | reverse complement strand
CGGGAACGGTGATCCCGATGTTTTCCGTGATGGTGCGCGAAAAGAGGAACGGTTCCTGAAGCACGATCCCGACGCCTTTGCGGAGATGGTCGCGGCGGATTTTCGCGATGTCGACGCCGCCGACGGTGATGGATCCGCAGCCGGGCTTCAGGTCGTACAGGCGGCACAGCAGGTGCACCAGCGTGGATTTGCCGCTGCCCGTGCCGCCGAGGATGCCGAACACCGTGCCGGACGGGACCTTGAACGAAACGTCGTGCAGGAGTTCCGGGCAGCCGTCGTAGCCGAAGCTCACGTGGTCGAAGACGATGTCGCCGTCGAGCGGCGGCGTGAGCGCGTCCGGCGGATCGGCCTCCTCCGGCGACGCCATGATCTCGCGGATGCGGTTCAGGGAAATGCCCGCCTTGCTGAGCTCGGAGATCATGCGCCCCAGGTGGCGGATCGGGAACATCAGCATGCCGTTGTAGGAGAGGAACGCGATGAACTCGCCCGCGGTCAGCTCGCCTCGGATGGCGAAGACGGAGCCGCAGACGAGCAGAAGAAGCACCTGCAGGACGGCGATAAGGTCGCCCGTCACCCAGAACAGGCTCAGGATGCGTCCCAGCCGCACCCACAGCGACACGTAATACCGGTTCTGTGCGTCGAATTTCGCGACCTCGTACTGTTCGCGCCCGAACGCCCGGATCACGCGCACCCCGGTCAGGTTTTCCTGCACGATGGTCGAGAGTTTCCCCTCGTTCTCGTCGCACTCCAGGAACTTCGAGGCAATCTTCCGGTGGAAGACGACCGAGGATATCACGACGAGCGGGATCACGATCGACGCGAGCGCCGCCAGACGCGCGTTCATGCCGAACATGAAGCACAGCGACAGCACGATCAGGATCACGATGCGGAAGATGCCCGTGAGCTGTTCGGAGAGGAACCGCTTCACCATGTCGACGTCCGAGGTGCAGCGCTGGATGATGTCGCCCGTCTGGTGCGACATGTGCCACGCGAACGGCAGCCGCTGGATGTGGCCGAACAGCGTGTTCCGCATCGTCTCCACCAGCGTCTCCGCGCCGACCGCCTCCGTGAGCTGGAACAGGTAACGGCACAGCAGAGACGCCGCCGAAACCGCTAGGACGGCGCACGCCGCCGCCCACAGATGCGCCCGGATGAACTCCGTCCCGCCCATGAGATCCGGCAGGACCGCGAGCAGGCCGCCGGAATCCGGTTCCTTTCCCCCCAGCACGGAGTCCACGGTGAACCGGATGATCTGCGGATTGAGGAGTTCCAGCAGGGAAACCAGCGAGGTGAACAGCGCGGCGAGCGCGAACCAGCGTTTGCTGCCGCGCAGGAAGACCAGGACCAGTCCGGCCTTCGTAAGTTCATTCTGCGGTCTTTTGCCTGTTTTCATCAAGGTATCATATGCTTCATAGTTCGGACCGTTTCCGGTCCGACATGCTTTTTTTACGGGTATCCGTCATACCGGGAAACGTTTGAAACAAGACGTTCCGATCAGCTCGGACGCAGATCGTCTTTATACCAGCCGATTGCGGCACGGATGCCGCGTTCGAAGCTCCAGTCCGGGGCGTAGCCGAGGAGTTCCTTCGCGCGGCCGATGTCGGCGTTGCTGTGCCGGATGTCGCCCGGCCGCGCCGGTCCGAACACCGGTTCCACGTTCACACCGAGCGCGTCCGTGATGGCGCGATAGACTTCCAGCAGGGTCGTGCGTCCGCCGTACGCGATGTTGCAGACCTGGCCCGACGCGTTTTTCCCGGCGAGACAGGCTTTCAGGTTGGCTTCGATCACGTTCTCGACATAAGTGAAATCGCGGCTCTGGAGGCCGTCGCCGTGGATGGTCGGGCGTTCGCCGCGGAGCAGCTGCCGGATGAACTTCGGGATCACGGCGGCATACGCGCCTTCCGGGTCCTGACGCCGTCCGAAGACGTTGAAATACCGCAGGCCGACCGTTTCGAGGCCGTAGTGCATGGCGTACTGGCGTGCCCAGTCCTCGTTTTCGCGCTTGGAAACGGCGTACGGGCTCAGCGGATTCCCTTCACAACCTTCCTTTTGAGGAAGGACGCTGGTGTCGCCGTAGACGGACGAGCTGGACGCATAGACGAACTTTTTCACCTTGCAACGGCGGGCGGCCTCCAGCATGTTCAGCGTGCCGGAAACATTGTTCGCGCAGTAGAAGAGCGGCATTTCGAGGCTCCGCGGCACGGATCCCCAGGCGGCCTGGTGCAGCACGTAATCCGCGCCTTCGCAGGCGTGCATGCAGGTATCGAAATCCTTCACGTCGCCCCGGATGAACTCGTAGGCGGGATTCTCCGCGAAGATGTCGGCGTTTGCCTGCTTCCCGGTGGAAAGGTCGTCGAGGCAGCGCACCCGGCAGCCGAGCTTCAGGAGCGCTTCGCAGAGGTTCGAGCCGATGAAGCCCGCTCCGCCCGTGACCAGAAACACGGTGTCAGAAGGAAACGATATGTTCTGATAGCCCATTGCTGTTCTCCGGTTCCGCCAGTTCAGAGCCGCCAGTAGAGGTATTCCGCGACCTCGAAATCGCGCCGGTCGAAGATTCCCTTGATGTCGAGGAGGACGTTTCTTCCCGGAGCGAAGAATCTGTTCAGTTCGGCTGGCGCAAGCTTTTTGAATTCGTCGTGTGCGACGGCGAGGATCACGGCGTCCATATCGCGGATGCTGTTCAGATCCGCAAACTCGATCCCGTACAGGCGTTTCGCCTCGGCGGCATCCGCGGCGGGATCGGCGACGACCGGAGTGATGCCGTATTCCTGAAGCTCGCGCACGATGTCGACGACCCGCGTATTGCGCGTATCAGGGCAGTTCTCCTTGAACGTGAACCCGAGGACCGCGACGCGCGCGCCCCTCACGTTTTTGCCCGCGGCGATGAGGCACTTCACGCAGTTTTCCGCCACGTACTTCCCCATGTCGTCGTTGATGCGGCGTCCGGCGAGGATGATCTGGCTGTGGTACCCCAGCATTTCCGCCTTGTACGTCAGGTAGTACGGGTCGACGCCGATGCAGTGCCCGCCCACGAGTCCCGGCTGAAACTTGAGGAAATTCCACTTGGTCCCGGCTGCCTCCAGGACCGATTTCGTGTCGATCCCCATCCGGTTGAATATGATCGAAAGCTCGTTCATGAACGCGATGTTGATGTCCCGCTGGCAGTTCTCGATGACCTTCGCCGCCTCCGCCACGCGGATGCTTTCCGCGCGGTAGACGCCCGCCTCAACGACCAGGGCGTAGACGCGCGCCACGCAGTCGAGCGTTTCCGCGTCCATGCCGGACACGACCTTCCGTATCTTCGCCAGACGGTGCTCCCTGTCGCCCGGGTTGATGCGCTCCGGGCTGTAGCCGACCTTGAAATCGCGTCCGCAGACCAGCCCGGATTCCTGTTCGAGGATGGGCGCGCAGATGTCTTCCGTCACCCCCGGATACACCGTGGACTCGAAGACCACGACCGAGCCGGGCGTGAGGTTGCGTCCGAGCAGGCGCGATGCGCTTTTCAGCGGCCCCAGGTCAGGCGTGTGGTCGGGATTGACCGGGGTCGGGACCGCGACGATATGGAATTTCGCCTCGCAGAGTCGAGCCGGATCCGAGGTAAAATCCACGGTCGTCCGGCGGATCACATCGTCGCCTTCCTCGCGCGTCGGATCGACGCCCTGTTTATAGAGCGCGATCTTTTCCGCGTTGAGGTCGAATCCGACGACGTCGACTTTTTCCGCGAATGCGACCGCGATCGGCATGCCGACATAGCCCAGGCCGATCAGGGAGAGTTTCGTTTCCCGGTTCACCAGCTGTTCGTAAAGTTCCATCGTCAAATCATCCTCGGTTCAGTCGTAAATCGCATAGGTGTAGATCCGCCCCTCGATCAGGCCCCAGTTCAGGTCCGGCGGCATGTTCTCCTCGTCTTTCGCGATGAAGATCCCGTGTTCGCCGTTGTACCACCCCTTGCTGGTCATGAAGTAGACGCCGTATTCGTCGCTGTAGATCCTGATAGGCTTGACGGTCTCGACGAACTTCGCGTCGAACCGGTCGAGCGGGATATTGTCATCTTTGCCGGCGATCGGCATCAGCCCGGCGGCAGCCGTCTCCAGGCTTTCGTGTTCGGCAGTGAGATAGTCCACGACCTCGTCCGGCGGATAGAACTTGATGCGGTGGGTTTCGCTGAAGTCCAGCGCCCAGACCGTGGCCCAAATCGTCAGCACGAACAGGAAGAAAAACACCGTGCCGCGGAAGAACATCGTCCAGCACCATTCGCCGAACTCCTTCAGCATCGCAACGCGTTTTTCGCGGTCGCGGCAGCGTTCGATAAACTCCTGAACGGATTCCTTCAGCGGCTTTTCCGGCGGAGGGGGCGGCTCCGGTTCCTCTTCGTCCAAAGAATCCAGAAACGCGTTCACCGCGGCAAGCATCCGTTTGAACTTCGATTGCGGCTCCGTGGAATCCCGAGCGGGCGGAGCAGACTTCCCGCCAGGGGACGACGATCCACCCCCGGACACGCAGGGGTTCTGGGCTGAGTTGTCCGGGATCTCCAGGGATTCGGATGGCTGGCTTTGTTTTTCCGGCATTGTGTTTAGGCTTTGTGAAAACGGATTTCTTTTTTTCTAATAATGTACTTCGTTTTCCCGTTTTTTTCAAGTCGAAGCGGTCACATTCCGTTAATTCGGCCACGCGTCGCGTCCGATCCTTCACGGGGCGCGCTTCGACATTGCCGCGACACGACAGTTTTTTCAAAAAACTGGCGTTCCGGACTGGATTTTTTACCGTTTCGGTAGCATATTATATGATACCTTTTTTCAGACTACATGGGAAGAAACACTATGGATCACCCTGAAACCATTCTCGTGCTGGATTTCGGATCCCAGTACAGTCAGCTCATCGCACGCCGCGTCCGCGAGCTCCACGTCTACAGTAAGATCGTGTCCTGGAAGACCCCGGCGGAGGAGATCCGCGCCGCCGCGCCCGCCGGCATCATCCTGAGCGGCGGCCCCGCGAGCGTGTACCAGGCCAACGCCCCGAAATGCGACCCCGCCATCTTCGAACTCGGCATCCCGGTGCTGGGCATCTGCTACGGCCTCCAGCTCATGGTCGAGACGCTCGGCGGCGAAGTGGCGCACGGCGACGCCCGCGAATACGGCAAGGCGATTGTCTCCACGACCGCCGCGTCCCCGCTCTTCGAGGACCTCCCCGCCGAGACCCAGATGTGGATGTCCCACGGCGACAAGGTCACGCGCCTGCCCGAAGGCTTCAAGACCTGCGCGAAGACCGACAACACCGAGTTCGCCGCCGTGCAGGACCTGGACCGCCGCCTCTTCGGCATCCAGTTCCACCCTGAGGTCGTCCACTCCCCGATGGGCCCGCTCGTCATCGAAAACTTCTGCCTCGGCATCTGCGGCTGCTCCGCGAACTGGACCATGTCCGACTTCATCGAACGCTCCGTGGCGGAAATCCGCGAGACCGTCGGTTCCGCGAACGTGATCCTCGGACTCTCCGGCGGCGTCGACTCCTCCGTGGCCGCCGCGCTCATCCACAAGGCAATCGGCGACCAGCTGACTTGCGTCTTCGTGAACAACGGCCTGCTCCGCAAGGACGAGCCCGAACGCGTCCGCGAACTCTTCGGCGGCACCTTCAAGATGTCGCTCGTGTACGTCGACGCCACTGACCGCTTCCTCTCGAAGCTCGCCGGCGTCAACGAGCCCGAACGCAAGCGCAAGATCATCGGCGGCGAGTTCATCCAGGTCTTCAGCGACGCCTGCGCGAACATCCCGGACGTGACTTTCCTCGCGCAGGGCACCACCTACCCGGACGTCATCGAAAGCATCTCCATCGATGGCAATCCGAGCGCCGTCATCAAGAGCCACCACAACGTCGGCGGCCTCCCCGAACACATGAAGTTCAAGTTGCTCGAACCCCTCTCCCGCCTCTTCAAGGACGAGGTGCGCGAGGTGGGCCGTCAGCTCGGCCTCCCCGAGGAAATGGTCATGCGCCAGCCCTTCCCCGGCCCCGGACTCGCCGTCCGCTGCGTCGGCGAAGTCACGCCCGGCAAACTCGCCGTCCTGCGCGGCGCGGACAAGATCATCGTCGACGAGATGAAGAAGGCAAACCTCTACTACAAGATCTGGCAGACCTTCGCCGTCTTCCTTCCCGTCCGCTCCGTCGGCGTCATGGGCGACGAACGCACCTACGAGGACGCCATCGCTATCCGCGCGGTCGAAAGCCGCGACGGCATGACCGCCGACTGGGTCCGCCTCCCCTACCCCCTCCTCGCGCGCATCTCCAACCGCATCATCAACGAGGTCGACGGCGTCAACCGCGTGGTCTATGACATCACGTCCAAGCCCCCGGGAACCATCGAATGGGAATAAGGCTAGCGCCTTAACTGCGGCAGTGCCGTGCTACGCGACGGCACAGAGGGAAATCCTCAACTGGAAGGACAAGTCCTCCACTGATATAGTGCGCGGCATCTGCTCGCGCACTTTTTTCATACACGCCCCGTGTTCTCGCGTAGCAGAACACTGCTTCAGCACCGCTTGCGGTGTGCGCTCAGCTTCGCTCGCGCACGGAGGGAAACATCCTTCCTCCTCAATCCGGAGAAGAATCCCGCTTGGACGACAGGCGAATGAGGCAGTAATCGCTTCATTCGTCTTTTTTTCTGCACTCGCGCCTCGCGGCAAACAAAAGATGACACCGAGCGCAAGCGAGGCCACCAAGGCGGCGAAGCCGCCCCCAGCGAAGCGGAACTTTTTTACATCAATCATCGTATCAATGAAACAACCCATTTGATTTTTTCAATTTGCAGTGATATAGTATATTATTATTTAATTCATTCACTTTATAATCGGACTCATAGAATGACTCTCTTCGTAGCAAGCAAGCAAGCAAGCAAGCAAGCAAGCAAGCAATAGTACAGCCCGTCCTCGCCTGACGCTTGGACGGTCTGTTGCTTCACGCAGTCTGGACGATTCAAACGTCTTCCATGTAAGACGTTTTTATTCTTATCACATTTCTTTTTCCCGGAACAGAGCATATAACCTCTGTTCCGGGATTTCTGTTTTTAAAAATCCAAGGTTCATTGACAAATGAAACAACTAATCGTTCCTATTGCGATAATTATTGCCCTGATAACTTTCTTCATCGTTGTCGATCGCAAGGAATTCAGCCGCCATGATGATGTTCAGACGGTTCAAAGCGTAAGTCCCACGTCCAACAGGAAAGCAACGTTCTCTGCTCCCGAAATGAAGCCCGCGACTGATGTGAAGACTGCAGTCGAGACGAAGCCGGTCACGGAAACCAAGCCCGTGGTCGAAGCGAAGCCAGTGACCGATCCAAAGCCAGCAACCGAGGCCAGACCCGTCACCGAAACGAAACCAGTGGTCAAAACGAAGCCTGCTGAGACAAAGCAAGTCGCCGAGACTAAACCAACTGAGACGAAGCCCGCTGAGGTAAAGCCTGTCGAAAACGAAGCCTGCCGAGACCAAGCCAGTGGTGCAGATAAACACAGAAGAGACCTGCCCGCCGCCGTGCCTATCGTGACTGCGGAAGAGGCAGAGAAGCTGAATGATTTCGCCATTTTCCTTTCAACAGTAAAAACGACTGTTGTAGAAGGGGAAATCACAGAACGTTCCGAATTGCCCGATCCACAGAAATCTGATTATCCCAATTGTCGTTTTACTGCACATTTTAATGGGAATTCTATTAAGTCTGGAGAAGAATGTCCTAAAGAATTTGTGTTAATTGTTGAAGGATTTCTCGGTTATAGTGTTTTGAGTGAAAACGACATTAAACAAGGAGATAAAATAAAGTGTTCCATTATACCATTTGAAAGACTACCTACAGAATACCAGGAGACGCAACAGGCCGATGATTTGAACTTATATTTACTTGAAAGATATTATGCAACATCTATTCAAGTTATCAAATCGTTTAATGACAATGCAGACTTTCCAAACTCAGGTATTTTTTTCTCTGATAGTGATGAAGAATATATCTCAATCTTTGACCGGCATATCAACCCACCAATTTCAAAGGAATTAAATGAAAATCAGAACAATGAAATACAGAAGACTTTGAAACGAATGCAGAGTCTACTTGAGGATTACAGTGAATCCAGAATTAGCGAAATAAACAAGGATTTCCATGAAGCGTGGAAAATAGAAAAGGAAAAAGATGCTTCTGGCTTTAATAGAGTTGTATTTAAAGGTCAAAAATTAGTTTGGAGAAATATTGACAATACCTTTTGGAGCTTACCAGAAGAATATACTTTTCTCTCTCAACCTGGCAACCTTACACCCGATACCCTAGCCTGTTTTTCTGCACTAAACAACGCCTGCAAGAGTAATGGAGTTCACTTTGTGGTATCATTTATCCCTAATCGTGATGTTATTTCTGCTCGTGTTATTAACTCGCAGTTTAACGATATTCCCGATCTGCAAACTGCAACGTATGTTAAACAGCTTTCAGAAATAGGCATTGAATGTGTTTATTGTTCTGATATTATAGTTCACGAATATAAAAGATTCCCGCATGCGTACATGTATCCGACTGATTCTCATCCTGCAGATACAGCACAAGATGTTATCACAGATATCTTAACAAATAAGCTGTACAGATACTCATTAGATCAAGAGCTTGAGCCTGATTCTGAGATGTTTGTTAAAGCTTATAAAGAATGTGTTGTCTGGCCAGACAATTGCGACATCGGAAACAATCAAGTGGGGGAGGCTTATGAATATCGTAGAGTTTCTTGCAAATTCTCTACTGAAGTTCCCAAAGAAGCTGAGATTATGCTAATAGGGAACTCGTTTGCAAATCTTCCTCTTAATGCTACACATTCTCTTCTTCAATATAAATTAAGATCTAGAGTTGAATCTTATAAATTAGCAGATATGGGGCCATTTTCTGAGATAATCTTCCAGTTAATATCAAGGCCGGATTTTTTCTTGAAAAACAAAAGGGTTCTTATCATGCAGGTCGGAACAGATCATTTAACAACAGCAAACAACTTAAATATTATGCTAAATATCGAGCATATTGATGAAGATCGTTTGCTTTTAAATGGTAAACGGAGAGTTACTCAGTTGTTTTCTAGAGAAATGGAAACTGATAATGAGTATGTGGAACGGTGGGGGAACCTTTCTGTTGATAAAAGGAACATCTTTAAGATTGGTCCAAACCGTCATGTAGAAATTATTTCTCTAGATTTGGAAAAGGAAGGATCTCTTGATTTATCAAAAGACATGGTATTAGTTATTCCATCCACGTGTCGTGCAAATACTTCCGCCACATTGTTTGTAAATAACTTTTCAAAACAAATACACTGCTCTAATGAAACAGATACAGCTAAATTCTTTAATCTTTCCTTCAAACTCCCTGCAGGAACTAAACGCATTGATATAAAGGCAGAAGGAAATCCTAATATTTCTCTTGCTATCAAGGATATTCAAATTTGGCAATAAACTATGGTCTTCTCATCCTACCTTTTTATCTTTTTCTTCTTGCCGCTGGCGCTGCTGGGGTATTATGCCGCGCCGAAGAAGATGCGTCACCTCACGCTGACGATCTTCAGCTACATTTTCTACGGCTGGGCGAATCCGTGGTTCTGCCTACCGATTCTGTTCAACACGAGCGGGGACACACGAACGGCCGCCTGCGGGGCGCATCCCGAAGCAGGATTCGTCCAGCAGGCGCGAGGAAGAAACTGTTCGTGACGATTTCCATTGTCTGCGACCTGGCGTCCATATCGCGATCAGTTCCGTTGCGGGCACCGTTTTTTCGTTATTCAATCGCGTAGACACAGCAAAAAAACGAAAAAACGTTCCCCTTCCGCGGTTTTCGAGTTGATTTTGCGCGCGGGATGCGCTATATTATTAGAATCATTTCGTAACGTCAACTCTTTTTCAGGACATATTGCACCATGGCAAACAAAAATAAGAAAAAAATCGAGTCCTTCGAACAGCTCGCCGCAGCCCAGCAGCACAAGCGTCCCGCCGCCCCGGAGGAGGAACCCGCCATTTCCACGATGCTGGACGAATTCGAAATGTGGATGGCCGTGAACTGGAAGAAGGCCATCATCGGCGTCTGCGCGTTCGCCGTGCTCGTTTCCGTCGTCATCATCATCCAGGGCGCGATCCAGCGCGCCGAGCTCTCCGCCCGCCGCGAACTCGCCAACGCGGGCAGCATCGCCGAACTCGAAGCCGCCATCGCGAAGCATCCGGGCAACAAGGCCGCGGATTTCGCACGTCTCCGCCTCGCGGGCGACCTGATCCTCGCCGGCCAGCCGGGCGACCTGGAAAAGGCACGCAAACAGCTCCTCGCCGTCGCCTCCTCCTCCAAGTCCGAATCGTTCATCAAGATCCGGTCCGCGCTCGACGCCGCCTACCTCCTCGAACAGCTCGGCAAGAAAGAGGACGCCGCGACCGAATTCGAGCGCATCGCCGGCCTCTCCCAGACGCCCGAAGACCTCCGCGTAGAAGCGGCCTACTCCGCCGCGCGCATCTTCTCCGGCCTCAACCAGATGATGAAGGCCGACGCCGTGCTGAAGAACATCAACCTCGCGGCGGCCGCCGCGCAGGGTTCCTCCACCGTCTACGGCTACTGGGCGTCCCTCGCCAAACAGCTCGACGAGCAGATCCATCCGCAGGCCGCGGCATCCGTCTCCGCTCCGGCTGAAAAGCCCGCCGAGGCTCCTGCCGAAACGCCCGCCGCATAAGCAACGGGGCTTCCTTCGGATGTCCGAATCCGGCAGCCTTACCAGACGCACCGAATCGCTGCTCCGCGCGCTCCGCACGCGCCACGGCCGCCGCGATTCCGAATACTGTTTCTGCGACGGTCTCCGCGCCTCACGCGAAGTCGTCACGCTCGCGCCTGGCCTCGTCGAACTCGTCATCCTCCGCGAAGGCACCGCCCTGCCCTTCCCCTCGCCCGTCGAAACTGTCGTACTCCCGCTGTCCGAATTCGATCGCATCGCGCCCACGGTGCACTCGCAAGGCATCCTCGTACTGTCCCGCCGCCCGGAACCCGTCCCGCTGAGCGCCCCCATGGCCGATTCCTTCGCGCTCGTGCTCGACCGCGTGGGCGACCCCGGCAATTTCGGGACCATCCTGCGCACGGCACGCGCCGTGGGCCTGCATGAAGTCTGGCTCACGCGCGGCACCGCCGACCCGTTCTCGGACAAAGTCGTCCGGTCCGCATCCGGCGCGCAGTTCTCCCTGAAAATCCGGTACGGCGGCGACCTGACCGAACTCGCCGCGGACCTGCGCAAACTCGGCGTGAAGACCTGTTACCGCACCCTCCCCGCGAGCGGCGGCAACGTGTTCCTGGAGCCGGACCTCTTCGACCGCAGCGCGATCATCCTCGGGTGCGAGGCCACCGGCGTGGCCGAACTCGAAAACTCGCGCGGACTGAACATCCCGATGCCCGGCGACGCCGAATCCCTGAACGTGGCGCAGGCCGCCACCGTCATCCTCTTCGAGTACGTCCGCCGCGGAGGACAAGTCCTCCACTGAGGCAGTGCGCTCAGCTTCGCTTGCGCACTTTTTTCACGCACACTCCCTCTTTTTCTGTTCAAACCATCAGGACTGAAACTCGTTCAGCGCGCGCCGGTACGTCTCCAGCACATTTTCGGAGAACGCGCAGAAGATGACCTCCTCCGGCAGCTTCCCCGCCCACGTGCCGACCGCGTCAACCGCGATCTTCACCGCCGCTTCGAGCGGGTAATGGTACACGCCGATGCTGATCCCCGGAAACGCCACCACGCGGCAGGCGTTTTCCTCCGCCAGCGCCAGCGAGTTCAGGTAGCACGAACGCAGCAGTTCGGGTTCGCCGTGCGTGCCGCCGCGCCAGACCGGGCCGGGCGTATGGATCACATAGCGCGCCGGCAGGTTGAAACCGGGCGTGATGCGCGCCTCGCCGGTGCTGCAGCCGCCGAATTTGAGGCAGGCTTCGTAGAGCTGACGCCCCGCGGCGCGGTGAATGGCGCCGTCGACGCCGCCTCCGCCGAGCAGGGAACAGTTCGCAGCGTTCACGATCGCATCGGCATGGAGTTTGGTAATATCGTTCAGGACTGCGGTCATTTTCATGGTGCGGCCTCCTTCTGCAAGTTCAAAATCAAACCTGATCCGCGCGCGGAATGAACTCGCGCACGGTACGCAGGACCAGTTTCAGTTTCTGCGCGGGCTTCGCGCTTGCCAGGATCGCCGGGATCAGGCCGTCGCGCCGGAGCATGCGCTTGTTCTTCTCCAGATACACCAGGTTGCCGCGGCAGGTCACGTTCGTGATCCCGGCGTCCGCGGCAGCGAGGCGGATCCGGCACGTCATCAGGAAATGGTCGACCTCGGCGGGGATCGGCCCGAACCGGTCGCGCAGCTCGTCCGCGAACGCGTCGAGGTCGTGTTCCGAGGTGAACATCGCGAGCCGCCTGTAGCAATGCAGGCGCACGCGCGGCGATTCGACGTACTCCGGCGGGATGCCCGCCGCGATCATGCCCGGCGGCGGCTCGACCGAGAAGCTCAGGAAATCGAGGTAAAGCTCGCAGTCCGGCGCGGTCGGCAGTTTCTCGCCCCTGAACATCGCCACGCAGTCGCGCAGGAGTTCGCAGTACAAATGGAATCCGACAGCGTTGATCTGTCCGCTCTGCTCCTCGCCCAGAATGTTTCCCGCGCCGCGTATCTCCAGGTCGCTCATGGCCAGCTGGAACCCGGCTCCGAGGTGCGTGTAGCGCCGGATTGCCGCCATGCGCTTGCGGGCGTCTCCGGTCAGGATGCCGTCCTTCGGCAGGAAAAGGTACGCGTACGCCTGCCGCACCCAGCGTCCCACGCGGCCGCGCAGCTGGTAGAGTTCGGCGAGCCCGAACCGGTCGGCGCGTTCGATGATGATGGTGTTCGCGTTCGGGATGTCGATGCCGGACTCGATGATCGAGGTACAGACCAGGATCTTCGTCTTGCCCTCGATGAACGACGACATCACCACTTCCAGCTCGCTTTTGTCCATCTGGCCGTGCGCGACGCCGAGCGGGACGTCCGGGAACATCGCCGCGATCTCGGTCGCGGCTTTATCAATTGATTTCACGCGGTTGTGCAGATAGTACACCTGGCCGCCGCGGTTCAGTTCGCGTTCGATCGCCACGCGCACCACGTTCCGGTCGTACTGCGCGAAGACCGTGCGGATCGGCAGGCGGTTCACCGGCGCGTTCATGAGTGTGCTGAGGTCGCGGATGCCGGACAATGACATGTGGAGCGTGCGCGGGATGGGCGTGGCGGTCATGGTCAGCACGTCCACGGTCGCGCGGAGGCGTTTCAGGCAGTCCTTGTGCAGCACGCCGAAGCGCTGTTCCTCGTCGATGATGACGAGCCCGAGGTCCCGGAACCCGACGTCGTTCTGCACCAGGCGGTGCGTGCCGATCACGATGTCGATCGCGCCGCTCCTCAGGCGTTCGATGATCCTCTGCTGCTCCGGTTTCGTGCGGAACCGCGAGAGCTGTTCGATCACGATCCCGGTCCCCGCGAACCGTTCCTTGAAGGTCATGTAATGCTGCTGCGCCAGCACGGTCGTCGGCACCAGCATCGCGACCTGACGCCCCGCGAGCGCGCATTTGCACGCCGCCCTCATCGCGAGCTCGGTCTTGCCGTAGCCCACGTCGCCGCAGAGCAGACGGTCCATCGGGCGC
Organism: Victivallales bacterium; assembly: GCA_045114235.1. Classification (GTDB taxonomy): domain Bacteria; phylum Verrucomicrobiota; class Lentisphaeria; order Victivallales; family UBA1829; genus UBA1732. The sequence goes on along the minus strand of JBGUKB010000147.1, from coordinate 17,507 downwards.
GGCGACTCCATGTCCGACTTGATCTCGGCGGCGGCGCGCAGCTGGTCCGGGGTCTCTTTGAACGGGAACGCCTGTTCGAACAGCATCTGTTCGGGGTCGTCCTTCGGAAACGCCATCCCGGCCTTCTTCATGCGCACGGCCTGTATTTTGAGCATTTCAAACGCCAGGCTCTGCACGGAATGGCGCGCCTCGTCGCACGCCTTGTTCCAGCGGCCGGAGTTCAGCCGGCTGAGCGTGACGCGGGTATTCTTCGACCCGACGTACCGCGTGACGAGATGCGCCTGCCGCACCGGGATCCGCACCACCTGGTCGTCGCCGAACTCCAGCACGATCATCTCCGACCGCGCCCCGGCGGCCTCCGCGATGTCCAGCCCGAGGTAACGGCAGATGCCGAAGTTCAGGTGGACCGCGTAGTCGCCCTCCTCCAGGTCGCCCGCCGAAATCACGCCCGCCGCGTCCTCGCGGGACACCGGTTCGGTCCGGGGCGTATCGTCCTCGACCTGAAGTTCATGCGCCATGCTCCGGCGGCGGTACGGCAGCGCGAAAAGTTCGCGGATCGTCAGGACCGCCAGCTTCTCCTTCGGCAGGAAGAAACCGCACGGCACACTGCCCTCCTCCACGCTCAGCAGGTCGTTTTCGCACAGATCGTGGTCCAGTATCCAGCGCCGGACCTGATGCGGATCGGAATCCGGCCCGACGAGCAGCGTCACATGCGTTTTCGCCTCGATCCACTGATGGATCCGGCTCGCGGTCAGCTGCTGCGCCAGCACGGAGAACGCCTGGTCCAGCGACTTGCCGTCCTCGTCGGCGTCCGCGGCGAACTCGTGCCCCGCTGCCGACGCCATCGCGTCGCGTCCGGTGGAGTAGCACGGGAACGTTTCGCACGGGCCGCCGTCCGGCATGGCCGCGCCAGCCGCGTCCTCGAACGCCACAAGGCGTCCCTCCGACCTCATTTTCTCTTCGAACGCCGCCCACTGTTCCGACTCCTCCGGCGTGCCGTAGCGCGCCAGATGCGTCCGTATCTCGCCGGGAGCTTCCTCGACCAGCATGAACTCATTTTCCAGCAGGTATTCGAACGCCGGAGCGGAAGCGTACTCCGTGCCGTTCACGACCGTCCCGTCGCCGCCCGATCCCGAACGCAGGATCACACGGTAGGAATCCACCCTGCCCGTCGACATCTGCGTGTCCGGCCGGAACAGCCGGATGCTGTCGATCGTGTCGCCGAAGAACTCAATGCGGGCGGGCGCGGATTCCGAGGAGGAAAAGATGTCGATCAGGCCGCCGCGCCGCGCGAATTCGCCGGACATGCCGACCTCGACTTCATCGTCATAGCCCATCTCGACCAGACGTTCCGCGAGCTCCTTCAGATCGACTTCGTCGTTGACCTTCAGCACGAGTTCGCTTTCGCGCATCAGGCGCGGCACGGGCGCGGGCGAGGTCAGGCTCGTGACTGACCCGAAAAAAACGTCCGGCGGATTCTCCAGAAGCCGGTGCAGCGCCTCGGCGCGCGGCGAATCCGACTGAAGCAGGCTCTGCCGCCGCGTCGAACCGTCCGGCAGAGCGTGCATGGAGAGCGACTTTCCCGCGACTTCCGCCCAGGCAGTCAGGTCGTCCCGGCACTGTTCCGCACGTGACTGCGACGCCGCCACGTAGAAAACGGGGCGTTTCCCGCCGGGCGCCGAGGCGGAGTTCAGGACGAGGCCGAGCAGAGCGATCGGCATCATGTCAGATTCGAGCGGGCCGATGCGTCCCACTCGCTTATATGCTTTAGAAATTAAACCAAAAAACGTGCTTTTCCAACCTCTTTTTCTCATTTCACTCTTGCCTTTTTTCTATTTAGAATGTACATTATATGCAATTATTTTTAAACTTGGGGGTACATCCCCATGACATACGAATCCTGAAAAGCTGTTGCAGATGCCGGAATCAAAAACGGTTGCGACTATCAATATAACAGCTCAACGCAGGAAAACAAATCTTCGGAGTCTTTTTTTCGATGAAAAGTGATGCGAAACAAAAACGGATTGCGGTTCCCGCCGCCGGAAAAAACGCGAAATCGGCTGCTTCCAGCAAGCAGGTCAAAGGCGCGTCCGGCAAGGTAAAAACCGCAAAGTCCGCTCAGGCGGAAAAAACGGTCCGCGCTGCCGCATCCCCGAAAAAAGCATCCATCGTCCCTGCGAAGAAAACCGCTCCGGCGAAAAAGGCTCCGGCGAAAAAGGCCGCTCCGGTCAAGGTCGCCCCTGCGAAGAAAGCCGCTCCGGCGAAGAAAAAAACGTTCAAGCCCGAGGTCCTTTTCGACGAAGCTCCGGCTGTGAAAAAAGCATCTTCCAAATCCAAGTTCAAACCTGCCGTCAAACTCGAATCGGCGAAGAAAGCCGCCGCGAAAGCCACTCCGGCAAAAACGGAAGCAAAAGCCGCGGCCAAACCGGAAACGAAGAAGGCTTCCGCGAAGAAAAGCCCGATCAGGATCGCCGTCAAAAAACCGGCCGTCAAAGTCGAGATCAAGACCGCTCCGGCGAAGAAAGCCGCGTCCAAACCCGAAACGCTGAAAAAGGCTCCGGTAAAGGCTAAGACGAAAGCTGAAACGAAAAAAGCGGAAGCCAAAGTCCAGGCAAAGCCGGAAACCAGGAAGGCATCCGCAAAGAAATCCGTTTTTGCCTCGGCTGCGAAAAAGGCCAAGCTCAAAGTCAAGGTCGAAGCCGCCTCTGCCGAAACCGGCGCTCCGGCGAAGAAAACCGATGCTCCCGGCGCGGTAGATGCGAACGGCGTGCCCGTCGTGCTGGAGGACGTCGAAGATGCCTCCGAGATCGACCTTTCCAAGTTCATGGCGGGTTCGAAAGACCCCGGGATGGACAAGAAGAACGCGAAGGCTGCGGCGAAGAACGGACCCGTCACGAAAAATGACTCGATGAAGGTGTACATGCACGACATCGGCCAGATCTCGCTGGTCTCGAAAGACCAGGAGGTCACGCTGGCGGCGCAGATCCACGGAAAGAACCACGATTCCCACGACGAAGCGCGCGCCACGCTCATCGAAGCGAACCTGCGCCTGGTCGTGAAGATCGCGCATGATTTCAAGGGACTCGGCCTGCCGTTGCTCGACCTCATTTCCGAGGGCAACATCGGCCTCATGCGCGCCGTGGAGAAGTTCGACCCGTCCAAGGGCGCGAAATTCAGCTCCTACGCCGCCTGGTGGATCAAGCAGTCCATGCGCCGCGCCCTCGCCAACCAGTCCCGCGTGATCCGCATCCCCGTGCAGTCCGCCGGCAAGATCAACAAGATCAAATCCGTCAAGATGAAACTTGCGGAACAGCTCGGCCGCGAACCGACCGACGAGGAGATCGCCGCGAACCTCGGGTTCAGCGGACGCACCGTGACCGGGCTCCGTCTCGCCGACCTCCGCACGTTCTCCCTCCACGACCCGATCCAGCAGGGCGAAGACGGCGAATTCCAGGACATCATCCCCGACCAGGGGGCGATGACGCCCGACCGTATCCTCGGCGACGAGGAATCCGTCCACCGCCTGCTCTCGCTGCTGTCCCAGCTCGACGACCGCGAACGCCTGATCCTCCAGCTCCGGTTCGGGCTTGACGGCAAGCGCCCGAAAACGCTGGAAGAAGTCAGCCAGGAGATCCGCCGTACGCGCGAACGCGTCCGCCAGATCCAGAACCAGGCGCTCGCCAAGCTCCGCGCCATGCTCGCCGACGAAGCCGGAGCCGCCGAGGACTAACCATCAACCCGAATTCATGAGGTATTTACCGATGAAATACGATGTGACAAATTGTTCAGGAAAGGGGGTGAATTAACATGGAAGCAACGGAAGTCAAGCTCAAGAAAGGCGACTCGATCGAACGCGCACTCCGCCGTCTGAAAAAGAAACTCGACAAGGAAGGCACGCTCAAGGAACTCCGCAACCGGAGACACTACGAAAAGCCGAGCGAGAAGAAGCGCCGCACCCAGCGCCGCAGAGGCTGATCGCCTGTTTTCACCCCCGCTCCGGGATCGTCCCGGCGACGATGCCGGAGCGGGCGCACTCAACCCCATTTCATCGTTTTTCATGTCCGATCCCACCTCCACAGACCTTTCGAAATCCGGCACGCCCCGGAAATTTTCATGGATGCCCACGCTCGACGGGTATATCATGCGTGCGTTCCTGGTGCCGTTTTTCATCCTGCTCTTCGCGTTTACGCTCCTGTTCATCATCATGGACATGTACAACGACGTGGGCGATTTCCTCGATCACGAGGCGTCGGTCACGGTCTCCGTCAGGTACTTCCTCCTGAAGATCCCCGGAAACATCCGGTTCATCCTCCCCATCACAGTCCTGCTCGCCTGCATGTACGCGCTCGCCAACCTCGGACGCAACCGCGAGCTCACAGCCATCCGCGCGTCCGGCATTTCGCTCGTACGCTGCGGACTGCCGATCTTTACGGTCGGATTCTGCGTGATGCTGGTCAACTACTATTTCAACGAACAGCTCGTCCCTCAAACGACGCGCGATGCGGATATCCTCAGAAGGACGGTCAACAACGAGCATTACGTGGAGGAACTCAACGCGCGGCTCCAGTACCACAGCGGCGACCGCCTCCGCAGCTGGTACTTCGGGCAGTTCGACGACGACGGCTACCAGAAAAAGGTCAAGCTCAAAATCTTCGAAATCGATCCGGGCGATCCCAGGAAGCATGCTCTGTCGCGTACGATCGAGGCGGAAAAAACGCGGTTCGTCCCCGGCACGGGCTGGGAGTTCTACAATGCGGAAATCCACAAATACTCCGACGACGGTCTCCCCGGCGAAATCACCAGACCGGACACCGATCCGCTCGTCTTCTCCGAGGAGGAGATCCCGGACAAGCCGTCCGTCATCGTCAAATCCGTGATCGAACCCGACGCGCTTTCCTCCTTCGAGATCATCATGATCCTGCGGGACAATCCGAACATGGCGGACAATCTCCGGCGCATCTACTGGTCCATCTTCTTCAACCGCATCGCCTGCCCCTGGGCCTGCTTCCTCTGCGCCTTCTTCGCGTTCCCGCTCGCCACGAAGAACGAACGGTCCGGCATCTTCACTGCCATCGCCACTGCCGTCGGCATCGCCGTGTTCTACCAGGTCCTCAACGAGGTTTTCATGGTCGCGGGCAAAAGCGGGTATCTCCTGCCCGGACTCTACGTCACGATCTCGGGCATAAAGGTGTCCGTGGGCGCGATCATCGCCGGGCTCACCCCGACCGTCGTCTTCGGCGCATACGGCATCTACCTGCTGAAAAAAGCCGGTTAAGCCTCTCGGCTTACATCTTAAAAAACAATTCGGCCGTGCACAGCTTCACAATGCGATGCACGGCTTTTTCATTGTTGCGAAAACGAAGCGGATGTCGCCTCAGAGAAAGTGTTCAAGTCCTTTCGCCGCTTACTTGAACTGCACCCAGTCGACGTGCATCAAAACGCCGTCGGGCATCGTGACAAAAAGGTTATGCACGCCCTTCAGCTGTTTCAGGACATCGGCGGAGGCATCCTGCCATTCGTCTTTTGCCTCGACCGGGATCCTTGCGATCAGTTCGCCGTCCACGGCGTCCGCATGGAACTCGATGACCCCGCTGCCGCCGACGCGCGCAAACACATGGACGATGGCGCTCGACAGGTCTTTCTCCCCGAAATCCACGCGGTCGTATTCGATCCAGATCGGACGGCGGTAGTTGTCCTTGTTGCGGAACACGGTCTTCCATCCGGCGAACGGGTCTTCCGTCCGGTTGTATTCGACCCAGACGTGATTCTGATCTCCGATGGCGGAATAACGGTCGATCTGGATCCGGTTGGTCGCCGGGGTGATCCCTACGCCGCGCTGCGTCGGCACGATCTGCCGGATGGTCCCGTCCTCGTTGAACGTCAGATATTCGGCACAGATGGAACGGTTCACATCGTGTTCGCGGCAATAGTCGTTGTGGTGGTAGAAGAAATACCACTGCCCCTTGTACTCCACGACGGAATGATGGTTGGTCCAGCAGTCCGTGTTCTGTTCCATGATCTTGCCTTTGTACTCGAACGGCCCCATCGGGCTGTCGCCCATGCAGTAGCAGATGCACTCCGTCTGCCGTTCGCACCACGGGAACGAATAGTAGTATTTGCCGTTGCGCTTGAACATGAACGGTCCTTCCTTCAGTCCGTTTCTCGGCACGTTGTGGTTGACCGTGACGACCTCGGAATCCAGTTCCAGCATGTTATCCTTGAGCCTCGCGACGACAAGGACGTTGCCCTGCGCCTGCCAGGTCAGATACGGCGTGCCGTCGTCGTCGATGAAAATGCAAGGATCAATGCCGTTCACGCCGGGGATCGGCTTTTCCTGCGGCACATACGGGCCTTCCGGCTTGTCGGCGACCGCCACGCCGATCGCGTTGCGTCCGTCTTTCTGGTGCGCCGGGAAATAGAAATAGTATTTTCCGTTCTTGTAATTGCAGTCGGGAGCCCACATGGAATAGCTCCTGCTGTCCACCCACGGCACTTTTTCCTGGTCCACGATTACCCCGTGGTCGGTCCAGTCGAACAGGTTTTCGGACGAATACACATGGTAGTCCGGCATGTTGAAACCCTTTTTATTCCGCGATCCCGGAGGCGCCGGGATGTCGTGGGACGGAAAAACGTACACCTTGCCGTCGAATACATGGGCGGACGGGTCGGCGGAGAACGCGCCGGAAATCAGCGGATTTTCCGCGAATGCCGGAACCGCAAACGATGCAGCGAACGCTGCGATACAGATGGTTTTGTTGAGTTTCATGGTTGACCTTTCTTGCATAATTTGGCCGGGTTGTTTCACTGTTCAGGAAAGATACACTCGCATGTGCAAGAAAGCAAGCCGGAAGAGCGTTTTTTTATCGATTTCTTCCGGTTTCTCATATTGTCAAAATAATTATCCAATTCTTCAAAAAAACGGTTGAAGTTTTGTTTTTGGGAATGTATATTAGTCGATGTTCTCAAAAAACGGGCTGATTTTCGATTGTTAGGTGACCTCGGAAGAAGCTCAAAACTATAACAAGGAGTTCGAAACATGAAACTCGGTTATTTCCTCGGTTGTTCCGTTGCACTCGCGTTCGCTCTGACTGCGATCGCACAGGCTCCTGCACAGCAGGGTCCGGGACAGGGCGGACAGCGTCCCGCCATGGGACAGGGCGGACAGCGCCCGCAAGGTCAGCGTCCGCAAGGCCAGGCCGGCCAGGGCGGTCAGCGTCAGGGCGGTCAGCGTAACGGCGGCAGTCCGTTCGGAGCCGGCGGCTTCGGCGGCGGCAGCCGTGTGGAACCGCTTCCGGAAGGATTCGTCCCCTCCGAAACGACCATCTTCAATTCCCAGTATCCCGCCGTGAATCCGAAGACGCGCGAAGCTATCTACAAGGTGAATGCCCCCGGCGCGCAGAAAGTCACGATCACGCAGGAAGGCAAAGTCTACAACATGGAGAAGGCCTCCGACGGCCGCTGGACCGTCAAGACCGATCCGCTGGTCGTCGGCTTCCACTATTATTCCTACAACGTCGACGGCAACACGTTCTTCGATCCGGGTACGGAAGCGTATTTCGGCGGGAACTTCGAGCAGTCCGGCATCGAGATCCCGGAAGACGAGAAGGAAGCGGCCTACTACCACTTCGACAAGAACGTCCCGCACGGCCAGGTCCGCCGCTGCGACTACTGGTCCGAGATCAACGGCGTCCCGCGCGTCTGCCACGTCTACACGCCCGCCGAATATGAGACCCATCCCGAAAAGCGTTATCCGGTCCTCCTCCTTCTCCACGGCTGGGGCGAGGATGAAAACGGCTGGACCAATCAGGGAAAGACCAACTACATCATGGACAACCTGATCGCGGCAGGAAAAGCCGTTCCGATGATCATCGTCATGGACTGCGGCGACCTGAAGACCAATTCCTACTTCAAGAAGCCCGGCGAGGGCGGCCGCGGCGGCAACGTCAACGACATCTTCGTCAACGAGCTCCTTCCGTTCATCGACGCCAACTTCCGCACGCTGCCCGGACGCGAGAACCGCGCCATGGCGGGTCTTTCCCGCGGCGGCATGCAGACCTGGAGCACCGTTACGTCCAACCTCGACAAGTTCTCCTGGATCGGCAGCTTCAGCGGCCTTTCCGTGAACGGCGCGATCGACCAGGCGTTCAACGGCGCGTTCAAGACCGCGAAGGAAGATGCATCCAAGAACATCAACCACATCTTCATCGGCCTCGGCTCCGAGGAACGCCCCGAGAATGCGAAGCGTGTGGCGGATGCGTTCAATGAATTCGGCATCAAGACCACATTCTTCGTGTCCGAGGGAACCGCCCACGAATGGCTCACCTGGCGCCGCTGCCTCCGCGAATTCGCTCCGATCGTCTTCAACAAGAAGTGATCGGTTTTTCCAATTCCTTCAATCATACTTGGGGCGTCCGGCTCAAACCGGCGCCCCTTTTTTCATTCCCTCGTGCCCGAGCGAAATAGCCAGATGCTCGTACGCAAGGCATAAACCGTGCCCGAGCGGAGCGGGGCACCATATCAGTTGAGGTGTTTACCCTCGTGCCCGAGCGGAGCCGGGCACAACTTCAGTGGAGGACTTGTCCTCCCCTCTCAGCAGCAGCCGTCAAGGTGCGGGAAGCACGCGCGGACTTTGCGTTCCCGGACCAGCCGCGCGTAATGCCCCGTCCCGGTGAGGCGTTCGTCCAGCAGCACGCCCGCCTCCGCGAAGCCGTTCGCGACGTCGTGATTGTCCGAACCCGCCGTCCAGGGCAGGCCGTAGCTGTCGGCGTACCATTTCGCGCGGCGGTTCTCCTCGTCCTTCCGATGGCCGTTCAGGATCTCCACGGCATCGACCCGGTCCGGGAGCAGACGGATCATCGGGATGTAGTAATCCTGCCGGAAGGGATGCGCGTGTACGACCGTGCCGCCCTCGGAACGGATGTATTTCAGGTAGTCGACGAGCGGGAGACGGTCGATGAACGGATGGTCCGCGAGCCAGTTTTCGTCCAGCCCGTAGGTCAGGAAATCGTTTCCTTCGGAGGAATCCTCCCACGCGAAAAAGACCTGCATGCCGACCCGGTCGCCGTATTCCTTCGCGGCGCGGTAGCCCGCCGTGAACAGCTCGACGCGCTCCCGCCACGGCAGATCGCGCGGCACGGTGCAGTTTCCATTGAAGAAGTGGTCCGTGACGATGATGCCGTCGTAGCCGTGCGCGTGATAGGCTTCGGCGACCTCGCGGCCGGAGGATTTGGCGCACTTGCTCCCCTCCGAGGTGTGAACATGCGTATCGTAACGGTAAAGTCTCGGTTCGCTCATAATGAATGCAGCTCCTTTTTTATGACAGCAGCCGGGGCAGGAATTCCGCGACCGCGCCGAACAGCAGAGGGATCGTGAAATTGTCATCCAGGTGGATTTGCTCGTTGAAGAATTCGGCGACGCAGGAGACCGCCACGCCGCCCAGCCAGACCGCCGTCGTCGCGCCCGGCACGCCGCCCGCCAGGCAGAAACACGCCGCGATGATCCAGCCGGTCAGCAGGAACGCCAGCGAGCCTTCCAGCGACTTGCCGTTGAAGAAACGGTGCCGTCCCCATTTCCGCCCGATCAGCGCCGCAGACGTGTCGCTCAGGATCAGGATCGTGAACGCGCACGACGCCACGCGCGGCGAAAAGCAAAGCGCGGTCAGGCATGCCGACGCGTACATCGGCGGCGCGCCGCTGAACCGGAATTTGCCGGGTTCGCTCTCGCGCGCCATCCTGCCGAACAGCGCTTTATAGAGCGGCGTCACGTACGGGACCTGCCGGAACACGGCGATCTCGATCAGGACGTTCAGGACCGCGAACGTGCTGAACATGATCACGTTGAACATCCGCGGCAGGTAAAACAGCGCGACGGGCATCCAGATCGAGCTGAGATGCACCATTTTCCGAAGGACTTCCTGTCTGTACGGGATCGCCATCGCCGTTCCTTTGCCCTAAATACCCTGATTGATCGTTCCATTCACTATAGCACGGTTTTTCCGTTTTACAAGCTCGCCGGACGAAAAAAGGCCGTCCCAATGGAACAGCCGGAAGGATCAAAAAGGCGGGACGCCCGTCCACCCCCTGGACCGACGCCCCACACAATCAATCGTTGTTCAGATGTAAATCTGTCTGCTCAATCTTCCACGAAGAGGTCTTCGTCGTCGAACGGACGGATGTTGCTCGCACCGGTATCATACTGGGCATTTGCACCGGCGCCCGGACGTGCCGTCGCGGCCGGAGTCGTGCCCGCCGCGCCACGGCGTGCGCCCTGTCTCATACCCTGGCCGCCCATGCCGCCCGCGGCACCGCCGCCGAAGCCGCCCTGACGGGTCGCACCGCCCATGCCGGAGCCGAAACCGCCCTGCGGAGCCGCACCGGCACCGAAGCCGCCCTGCGGAGCAGCGCCGCCGCCAAATCCGGCACCGAAACCGCCCTGCGGAGCCGCACCAGCGCCAAATCCGGCACCTGCGCCGGGACCACCGGCAGCAGGACCGCCGGCAGCAGCGCCGCCCTCGCGGTTCATACGGGGCTGACGCGCCGCGCCTGCACCACCGGCTGCGCCTTCACGTCTCACGCGGGGCTGTCCGTCCGGAGTCGTGGCGTTCGGGCCGCCGAAGCCGCCCATACCGCCGCCGAAGCCGCCCATACCGGGACCACCGGCAGCGCCGCCGAATCCACCCTGCGGACCGGCGCCCATGCCGCCGCCGAAACCACCGCCAAAGCCGCCCTGCGGACCGGCACCTGCGCCAAATCCGGCACCTGCGCCGGGACCACCGGCAGCGCCGCCTTCGCGGTTCATGCGACCGCCTTCGCGTCTCACACGGGGCTGTCCGTCCGGAGTCGTGGCGTTCGGGCCGCCGAAGCTGCCCATGCCAGCGCCGGGCCCCATACCCATGCCGCCGCCAAAGCCGCCTTCAGGAGCAGGTCCAAAACCGCCGCCGAATCCACCCTGCGGACCGGCACCCATGCCACCGCCGAAACCACCCTGTGGACCGGCACCCATGCCGCCGCCGAAGCCGCCCATACCGGGACCGCCCGCGGCACCGCCGCCAAAGCCGCCCATGCCTGCACCGGGACCCATGCCCATGCCGCCGCCGAAGCCGCCCATGCCGGGACCGCCCGCGGCACCGCCGCCAAAGCCGCCCATGCCTGCGCCGGGACCCATGCCCATGCCGCCGCCGAAGCCGCCGCCGGGCCCCATCCTATTGGGAGCACCGACGCCGGGACCGGCAAGCGGAGTAGCGGCCGTCGTCGTTTCAGCCGGGACAGCCGTTTCATTCGTATCTGCCGCGACCTGTTCGGTCTTCGAACTGGAGCAGGCGGTGAGAGTCGCCATTCCGGCAACCGTAGCGAGGATGATGATCGCGTTGAGGTTTTTCATAGTCGTTTTCCTTATGGTTAATGTTTGAGTTGTCAATCGTTTATAGTTGTTTCAACAGCGCTTTCGTCTCAAATAACGCATCCCGTTTGCGTTTTATTGCCGTGTATCCGATTTTTTCGCGAAAAAATAATGACAGAGCTCTAAGATACCTTTGATATACATTTATAATCAAATCGTTACAAAATGACAGATTTTTGCCTTCAACTGCATAATCATTGTTATTCGGCTGCTCTTTTTCCGTGTCTGCGGCTTCCGTTCGCCGTTTTATTTCGCAAAAAGTCCCGCTTTCCATTTGTATTTTTTCCTGCGCGTGCTACTTTATATCGTACTTCAACAACAAACGCCGCGCCTGCGGCTTCAACGCAACGGGCGGATCCGCCCAAAGAAAGGCAAGACATTATGGAAGAGGCAATCAGAGAAAAACTTGAAGAACTCCGGGGAATGCTCCAGGCCGACGGCGGCGATCTCGAAGTCGTCTCCATCACCGGAAAGACCGTCCTCCTCCGTCTCCGCGGCGCTTGCGGCGCCTGCCCCCACGCGCAGATGACGCTCAAGGACGGCATCGAACGCATTCTCCGGGAATCCGTCGATCCCGAGATCGTGGTCGAACGCGCCTGATTTCGCGCTCGTCACGCTTATTTCTTCTTCAAACAGTTCAATCCCGCGCCGTGCAATCCCTGTACGGCGCTGAGATCGTTTTACACTTTGGCAGGCCAGTTCATGAAAGGTCATAACTCACCATGACAAATCTCATCATCCGTCCCGAAGAGCCCGCCGATCATCCCGCCATGGAGAACCTGATCCGCGATGCGTTCTGGGACGTCTACCGTCCCGGCGCGAGCGAACACCTCCTGATCCACAAGCTCCGCCAGGACCCGTCGTATCTGCCGGAATTCAGCTTCATCGCCGAGCTCGACGGTCAGCCCGCCGGCGGCATCTGGTACGCCATGTGCGCCATTGAAAAACCGGACGGCTCGCGCATTCCGATCCCGACGCTCGGCCCGGTCGGCGTCGCGCCAGCGCTTCAGAAACGCGGCATCGGTTCCGCCCTGATCCGCCACACGATCCCGCTCGTGAAGGCCGCCGGGCACCCCGGCATCGTGATCTTCGGCGATCCCGCCTACTACGGACGGTTCGGGTTCACGCCGGGCCGGGACGCGGGCATCGCGGCGTGCGACGGCAATTTCTACGACGTGCTGCAGCTGCTCCGGTTCGCCCCGGACGCCGACCTCGCCGGACGCTACATGGAAAGCGATCCGTACCAGATCGACCCCGCCGAGGTGGAACAGTTCGAGATATGGTTCCCGCCGCGCGAGAAACATGTCCTCCCGACCCAGCTCCACTGACCACAGCAGGAAAGGAACAGCCATGCTCAGTACAGGAAGACACGGCCCGGAATCCGCCCCGTCGAAAAACAACGTGCAGCTGGGACCTCTTATTCTCCACCTAAGGCTGTTCCTTCTGTTTTTCCTGCTGGTGCTGACTGTAACCGGGTGTCAATCCTCTGAGGTCTTTTCCTACGGGGAGATCGTCTACAGGATCGATTACTCCCGCCCCGACGGGAACAGAATAACGGAAGAGGCTCTTGCCCGGACGCTTCAGGTTTCGAAACCTCTGGCGCCGATGTTTTATGAACCTGTTTTTTTAGATTGGGGAATCCCAAAGGAAAGGGGCGAGTCCTATGAGGATTATGTAAAGAGAGTCGCCAGAGAAGAAGCTGCGGATCCGTCCCTGGAATTCGTTCTTCGGGGAAAACGGGCTGAAAGGGAAATCCGGCTGAACAAAGATTTTGAAGAGGAAGGCCAATTTATTGTCAGGGACGGATTTGACGCGGATTATTCGGATCGCTGTTTCCTTCCGCGTGTCGACCTCAGCGTTTACCCGGATGACGGCTGCATGTTCGTATCCTACAAATGGTTCGAATACAAGGGGCTCATGCGCCCGGATGAAGCGGAGATAAAAAACTGCAATGAAGAAATCGTCCGCAAGCTTGAAGACGGAGGTTTTTCCGCAGACAGAGTATTCTGTTTGAGTCGGGACGAATCATCCATCACGACCCCGCCTGACGGATGGATCAATTACGGAACGTGGACCAATAACGAGGTGCGCGACATTTGTATTTCATTTGAGGATGCCGGGCACAATGTTCCCTCGGAAATGCAGTTGAAGTCTTTGCTGGACCAGGAGTTTTTCTTCACGACGGTCCTGAATACGGATCTGAAACGCTGGGAATACCGCATCTTCTGGATGCTGGACCGGTTCCGCAACGTGCTTTTCATCTACCACAACCAGGACAAAAAACTTCGCGTGATCAACCAGTACAAGGATAACACGGAAAACTTACAGATCGTTGAAAGGCTCCTGAAGGAAAACGGCTATACGATAAAAGAGGTCGCGGAAACGACATACAACCCGAATGTTGACGATCTTGGATGGTTCCCCAATCGCCGGGGCATCGGTGATCCCTATCACCGTTATTCGGTCTTTGCGGTCTTAGCGTATTTCTTCAACAATGTCTATCCGGATCCCTATTACGAAATACGTCTGATCGAAAACGAGCCCCGCCATTAACGGTTCAAGTTTTTCTTCGGCTCACGCTCAATCCTTCGTACTAAAACGGGATTCCTTGTGAGCGCCCGAAACAAGACGCGTTGCGTCACGCTTCGCTGGGGGCGGCTGCGCCGCCTCGGTAGCCTCGCTCACGCTCGGCATCCCCTTTTGTTTACCGCAGAAACGCAAACGGCTGAGGTTATGAATGGGGCGAATAGGCTGATTTACCTCATCGCGAGCCGCGAGAGATAATGAGTCTTTTGATTTCTCCTCATAGGTCGTATGGGACCGATAAGACCTATTATTGCGATTCTCGCCCCTGACCTCACGCAATAGAAAAGCCCGGCACACGCTTTTTACATGTACCGGGCGATGTTTCCCTGTTTTCGGGAATCGGCCTTCCGACCTTACTTTCTTCTGTCGATGTGGAGGGTGAAGTCCATCTTGAAGGTCGAGTTGCGGTTGCCGCGGGTGATGTACTGTTCCAGCGGGCCGGGGCCGCAGCTGTTGCCGCCGAGCGGAGCCTGGAAGATATCGACCTCAAGGACAGTCCTTTCGGACGGAGGCAGACGGTCCGGCGTACGGGCGTCGTGGATCTCCCGCTGCGTCCACGGGGAGGCGGTGAACTCCATGCCGTTTTCGTTGTTTTCGCTGCGGACGGTGACGGTGGTCTTGCCGTCGTCGGAGGTGAGGCTGACCCAGCTCGTGCCGGTGCGGTTGCCGTAGTGCTGCGTCTTGGAGTACTTCGTGAACATATCCTGCACGGTGGTGTGGAAGGTGTCGTAGTACGTGCCGGTGCGGCGGTCGATGTAGTTCTCCTGCGGACCGCGTCCGAGGTAGTCGACCTTGGCGTAGTCGGAGGTCAGCTCCATCGTGAAGCCGAGGCACGGGATGGCGCTGTTGCGCTCCTCGAAGTCCGGCCGGATCGTGTTGCAGGAACGGATGGTGCCGTCGGCATAGATGGTGTACTTCGTGTTCACGAAGTAGTTGAAGCCCTTGCGCCAGTAGAGATCGACTTCCACGTCGACCTGCTTGGGGGAGACCTGCACCGCCTTCAGGCCGCGGCATTCGTCGTCGATCTCACCGTTCATGGCGCGGTCGATGTTGCCGCCGATCCAGCCGTCGTTGTCGACGCGGGCGCGGGTGAAGTTCAGTTCCGGGCCCTTGCGGATGACCATTTCGCCGTCGCAGGTGATGAATTCGATCTTGCCGTCGACGAACCGCACGACGAAGTAGTCGTTGTAGACGGTGATGTTGTTGTTGCTGTGGTCGATGAACGCCAGATCGGTGCTCTTCGAGGTATCGACCTTGAGCGGAGTCGCGTCGACGCCGGCGGTGAACGCCTCGTAGGCGACCGCGTACTTGCGCGCCTCTTCGACCTTGTTCGCCTTCAGCAGCGCGACCGGGTCGGCTTCCTCGACGAGCTTGTACTGGACGAGGCTGTCCTTCTGGGACGGGAAGACGAGGATGAACATGTCCTTCTTCATGCCCGCGGGCACGTTGAACGTGAACGTGGCCTTTTCGCCGGGGGCGAGGTTCGGGACCTTCTCGGTCAGGACGGTGCGTCCGGCCTTCTCGTCCTGGCCGCCGGTGAAGACGGCGGCGACGGTGTAGCCAGAGATGGTCTTGTGGAAATACTTGCTGGTGAGTTCGAGCGTGAACTTGTTCGCGTCGTCGGGCGTGAGGTCCTTGAAGCGGAGGTACTGGTAGACCTTTTTGACTTCGAGCAGTTTCGGGGTGACCCAGCGTTCGGACGCGATCACGCCGTTGTCGCAGAAGTTGCCGTCGTTCGGGTTGTCGCCGAACATGCCGCCGAACGCGAGCGCTTCGCCGGTGAACGGAGCGGCCTTGTACTTGCCGTCAGCCATGCGCGTGGCACGGATGTTCTGGTCGACCCAGTCCCAGATGCAGCCGCCGATGAGGCGCGGATACTTCTCGAAGGCGTCCATGTATTCCTGGAAGTTGCCGAGGGCGTTGCCCATGCAGTGGGCGTATTCGCAGACGAAGAACGGCCAGTTCTCGCGGGTGTTCGCGCCGGTGCGGCTGAGTCCGTTCACGTCGGGGTACATCGTGCTGCCCATGTCGGTCACGCCGTCGGTGTGGTTCATGTCGCAGGAGTGGATCAGGCGGGTCTTGTCGAGCGCCTGGATCGCCCGGGAGGCGGCCGCCAGGTTGTCTCCGCGTCCGTTCTCGTTGCCGAGGCTCCAGAAGATAATGGCGGGGCAGTTCTTGAGGCGGTAATACTGGTTGAGGTTGCGTTCCACGTAGGCCTGCGTCCATTCCGGATTGCGGGTCAGGTCCTGCTTGCCGTGGCACTCGATGTTGGCTTCGCCGACGAGGTACATGCCGTACTTTTCGCAGAGTTCGTACCAGTACGGGGCGTCGGGATAGTGCGAGGTGCGGACGGTGTTGATGTTGTGGGACTTCATCAGCTGGATGTCTTTTTCCATGATCTCGCGCGTGATGGCGCGGCCGTAATCGGGGTGCGTCTCGTGGCGGTTCACGCCCTTCAGGATGACTTCCTTGCCGTTGATGAGCAGCTGCTGCTGCGGGCCGACTTCGACCGTGCGGAACCCGAGGTTGACCTGCACGGTCTCGGAGTTCTCGTTCGTGTTCGCGGCATCGACGATCGTCATCTTCAGCTGGTACAGGTTCGGCGTCTCCGCCGTCCATTTGTCGACGTTCGGCACGGTCACGCTGACCGGGACCTCGACGTCATCCTTGTTGTCAGCGGCGATCTGCACGTTCGCGCTGCCGGTGAGGACCTCGCGGCCTTCGCGCAGGAGCGTGTACTTCACGGTGCGGCTGGCGGCCTTGCCGCTGTAGTTGCGCACGAGGATCTTGCCGTCGAGCGTGCCGGTCGTGTAGTTATCCTTCAGGAGCGAACGGAAATCGAAGTCGCGGATGGCGACGTCCGGGGTGCGGAAGATCACCACGTCGCGGAAGATGCCGGAGTGGCGGAAATAGTCCTGGTCCTCGAGATAGGAGCCGTCGGTGAAGTGGTACACCTGCACGGCGAGCGTGTTGTCGCCGTCCTTCAGGTACTTCGTGATGTTGAATTCATCGGGATTGTACGAATCCTCGGCATAGCCGACCTTCTCTCCGTTCACCCACACATAATATCCGGCGGACACGCCGTCGAACCGGAGGAAGACCTGGCCGCCCTTCTTGAAGCCGGACGGCAGCTTGAAACTCTGGCGGTAGGAGCCCACCGGGTTGCGTTCGCGGAACGAGGTGAACCACTGCTGCGGCGCGTTCGTGACGATGCCCGCGTTGTTCGTGCTGAACGGGTAATTGACGTTCGTGTACAGCGGTGTGCCAAAGCCCTGGACTTCCCATGTGGACGGCACGGCGATCTCGGTCCAGGAGGAATCGTCGTAGTCGGGCTTGAAGAAACCGGCGGGACGCTGCGAGAGCTCAAGCTGGCCGTCCTGCCCGGTCATGGTGACAAAGTTGAATTTCCACTTGCCGTTCAGCAGGCCTTTCTGGCCCGCGTCGACCGGGAGCGCGGAATCCGAGCGGACCGGCTCCACGTTCACGAAATTGATTTTCGGGTTTTCCCATTCTTCACGCATGAC
>JBGUKB010000146.1:0-29942 GCA_045114235.1 Victivallales bacterium | reverse complement strand
ATAAAAATGGCGGAGAGAGTGGGATTTGAACCCACGATAGAGTTGCCCCTATACAGCATTTCCAATGCTGCGCCTTCGACCACTCGGCCATCTCTCCGCAGATAAGACAGGATATAATATAGCATGCGCCCGCGGCGAATGCAAACAGAAAAGCCGTTTTTTCAAGAAAAAACAGATGGACGGACAGGAGGATCCGGGCGGATTCCAGAACCCGGACGGGGGACTGCAAAAGCATCCGTCCGCGACTGGCCGCGTACCGGCCTGACTCTCCGCAACCGGCTCCGCGGCTTGCGCTCAGAGCTTGCTCGTGATCTTGGTCAGGGCGCCGAGCATGGCGGTGCGTTCGGCAGCGGAAAGCCCGTTCAGGAGCTTTTCGCAGAGGCCCTCGACGCGCCTGATGCTCTCGTCAAGCAGGGTCTGTCCGTGCGGCGTGAGGGTGATCTGAACCGCGCGCCGGTCTTCGGGATTCTGAATCCGCTGAAGGAAGTCCTTCTTTACGAGGGACTCGACGAGTTCGGACACGGTCGCGGGCGCGAGTTTCATGGCTTCCGCAAGCTCTTTCAGCGTGACGCCGTTCGGTTTTTCCTCGGTAAGGCGGCAAACCAGGGACATCGTCTGATGCTGGCGGACGCTGACGTCGATCGAGGACAAGTTTCCGATGCTGTCGACCGATTCACGGAATGCATCGTAAAGGCAGGAAACTGCTTTTCTGAGGGTTGCGGGATCGGAATTTGCCATGTTTTTGAACTCCGTTTTGCGGGTTGTCGGATATAGTAATGCGATAATATACACCGCGTCAAATATTATTGCAAATCGAAACAATCATTTTTCTGAAAAATAAGGCAAAGTTGACATTTTCGGAAGACAAAAACGGACATATTCGTCCTAAAAAGCGTATTATCCGCGTGATTCTGCCATGATAAAATCAAAACGGCAATGCCGCAAAGGAAATGCTCTCGTTTTGGTGTCGTTTCGCACATCGCAAAAAAAAGAATACCAGGAAAGCTGGACATGCTGTCACGAAAACAACAGATGCGTTGACAATGCCATATGAACCGATTGCGGACATCGGAATCCTTATCCTTTCCGGTCGCGGGTCTTCCGTCATTTGACTTTTCCCGTCCGGCGTGTTATATTCCTTGGCAGATTATCATTTATGCCATGGAGTACAGCATGTTGAGATTCATGATATCATTCCTTCTTGCCGCGACCGTCATGTGCGCGTTTCCGGCACGGCTCTCCGCCCAGGCAAAAAAGGATGCGGCTCCCACCCACACCAAAAAAACCACCCAATGCCACAAAACACTGTCCGGATACTATGCCGTGGTGAGAAATGCCGCATGGAAAGAAGTCCCTCTCTGCCTCGAATGCGCCGATTTGCCGAGATGCTGTTATTGCCAGCTGCCCTCCTCGGTAAAGACGGAAGGCGAAGACCGTCTCTGCCGGACCTGTGCGAAAGACTGCATCAAGGACAAAGCCGAGGCGGAAAAGGTCATGAAGGATGTCCGGCAGGTGCTTTCCTCGAAATTCAAAATGACGTCCAAACACAAGATCATCTACGAGATCGGCAACCGGAAGGCTCTCAATATGGAAGCGGACGGTGAACACAACGAGCTCGGATGGTTCGACCCGAAGACGATCCGGGACAAGCCGCAGTACACGATCCGCATCCTGACCGGGCTTCCGCGCGACGTGTTCCGTTCGGTCGGAGCCCACGAACTCGCGCACGACTGGATGGACGAAGCGCTCCCGCACCTCATGGACAAACCGGAGATCCGGGAAGGCTTCGCCGAATTCGTCGCCTGGTCGTTCTCGAAGGCTGAGGGGAACAAGCGCATGATGGAGTACACGGAAGGCCGCACCGACGAGGTGTACGGCGGCGGATTCCGCAAAGTGCGCGCGATGATGGGCAATGCGAAGACGGCCGAGGAATGGAAGAAAATCCTGCTGAAGGAGTTCCCGCTGAAGAGGACGAAATCCGGCAAGTGATCCGCTTTTCCCGGCGGATCTTTCATAAAAAACCGAAAAAAACATGCCGGGCGTTTGACAACCCTTGATTTCCGTGCTATATTCTTGTCCGATATGAACTAACAACGGAGTTTCAGAAGCACCATGATGCACCGCTTTTTCACACTGTTTCTGACGTTTTTCCTTTCCATTCTGCTCTGCGGAGGGCTTTTTGCCGCGCAGAGAAACGTCCTGACCTGCGAATGGTGCGGCAAGAAGATCGCGTCCAACGCCTCGTTCCTGAAGTCCGAGGGCCTGAATTTCTGCAGCGAGAAATGCTTCAACGCGTATGCCGAATCGCTCCTTCCGGTCTGCGACGTCTGCGGCAAGCGGTTCAAATCCGGTTATACCAGCAACGGCAAAAACTACTGCTCGAAAGCCTGCCTGGAGACCACGTTCCACGAGTGCGTCCACTGCCACCGGCGCGAACCGAGGGGAGTCATCCTCGGCACCAACGTCTTCCTCTGCGATTACTGCAGGGAGCTCCCCGCGTGCTCCAGCTGCCAGATGCCGCTGGACAAGTTTTCGAAGGACCTCGGCGACGGACGCAGCCTCTGCCGCGAATGCGCGCGCGACGCGATCTTCACGCAGGCCGAGGCGGAAAAGGTCATGACCGCGCTCCGCCAGAAGCTCGCCGACAAGTTCAAAATGGGCACGAAGCATTCGATCACGTTCGACCTCTGCACCCGCGAGGAGCTCAAAAAGGAATCCACCGGCGACGGCGAACGCGAGCTCGGCCTCTTCATCTTCCACCGGAACACGCTCACGTTCTTCAACCGTCCCATCCGCAGCAAGGACGAATTCCGCATCCTGATCCTGAAGGGGCTGCCGCCGGATTTCTTCCGCGGGGTCGGAGCGCATGAGCTGGCGCACGACTGGATGCAGGAAAATCTGCCGCACATCGACGATCCGCAGCTCCGCGAAGGCTTCGCCGAGTTCGTTTCCTGGCTGTACGCCAAAACGGAAAAGCTCGACCGCGTCCCGTGGCGCATGGAGCAGAACACCGACCCGGTCTACGGCGACGGGTTCCGCAGGGTGCGCGACCTGATGGGCGATGCGAAGACGGCTTCGGAGTGGAAACAGATCCTGCTGAACGTGTGTCCCGCGCCCGCAAAGTGAAACGATAAGGCTGTGCCGCCGGTATGTCGAAGATGCTGCCTGTTTTCGTGATGTTGGCCGTACTGGTCATATTCCCCATTTTCATCTTTTATCTGCTGGTCCGCGCCATCCGCGCCCAGGTGCGCTGGTGGGGCATCGTGATCCTGCTCGCCATTCTGACGTGCTACTGCACGACGCTGGTCGGCATCGCCGGGCTGCTCGTCGGCGGCAACGCCACCGGATCCCTCAAGCTGGAGCGGCGCTACTGCGAGGCGTTCGTCGAGACGCTGACGCAGACGGAGACGCTTCCTGAAGCGATCGCACGCATGGATGTCGCCGCCGCGACCGACGAATACCAAATCCATGAACCAGATAAGAATCTCCGGTTCCGCTATGTCTGGCTGCTGGGCGGCTGTTTCCTGTTTGCAGGCGCGAACCTGATGATGTTCGGACCCGGACGCCGCGAAAAACGCCATCCCGCCGACAGCATCATGATGATCCTGGCGGCGCTGGTCGTCTTCCTGACCGGGATCTGGCAGATCGCCTGGGGTAATGGCTATGCTTATCAGGCATCGGCATACCGCCGTCTGCTCACCGAATGGCATAAGACGATTCCGCCGGACGCGGCGCTTGCGTCGAATGCGGGGCTTGCGGCGTGGCTTTCCGTCGAGGTAAAGGCAGAACGTGTGAGGCTTCGTGATCTTTCCAAACGCATCTGCGCGATTTCCGCCGAACTGGAAGGATCGTCGGGCATGCCGGAACCGCCGGAGCCGGACGAAACGGAAAAGCTGGAGAAAACGGAAAAACCGGAGGATGAAGCCGCCCCGGCGTCCGCCGGAACGGGGCGGAGCATCGCCATCATCGGCGGCGCGGACGGTCCGACCGCCATCTTCATCAGCTCGGAAATCCTCAAAAAACAGAGCGGCATCCCTGCGGAAACCGCGGAAGAAACGGATTCGGGGGCGGCAAACGCCGCGTCGGATTTATGACATACGATTTCCTGAGAAACGGCGACAACAAGCTCAACGAGGGCGCTTCTGGGGATCTGCTGCGGCACGTGGAGTCCGCACTCGGCATTCCGGTCCCCCGTGTCTGGAAAGAGTTTCTGGCTTTTTCAAACGGCGCGGTCCTTTCGGACGAGATCCGGCTTTTCCCCGTACGGCGGAAACTCGCGCCAAATAACCAGGAGGACGATCCGGAAGAGGACCTGATCTCGGCGAACCTTGCCCCGGACGGGCTTCCGGGGCTGAACGAAAAAGTCCTGGTCATCGGCAGATATTGCGACGACGATCTTTTCTGTTATCGCGGGGAGGACGCCGGGAAAGACGATCCGCCGATCTACTTTTTCAATCACGAGGAATGTGAGCTGGAAAAGGATTCGGATAATGCCCTCGTTTTTCTACGCAAGTACAACGTCCTGTTCCGGCAGGAAAACATTCGGAAGGAAAAACGCGCCCTCTTCCTCAGACAGACGCTTGCCGTGATCGAAGTGCTCCTGATCGTGGCAGGCATCCTGGCGCTTGTGACCGGGCTCGCATGGCTCTTCATGTTTAAGAATCATTGACGGTCGCCGCGGGCGCGAACCGAACTTACGACAGGCGGTTTTTGAAGTCATCGTAGCCGAACGATTTGATCAGTTTGAACTCGCCGGTGTCTGGGTCGAACGTGGCAATCGAGGGCAGCGCGAGGCCGTTGAACGTATTCGTCTTCACCATGGTGTACAGCGCCATGTCCAGAAACTCCACGCGGTCGCCGACGTTCAGCCGCGCGGGGAACGAATAGTCCCCGATCACGTCGCCCGCGAGGCAGGAATGCCCCGCCAGGCGGTATTCGTACGGGTGCACGCCGGGTTCTTCCGCGCCGTTCAGCGGCGGCGTGTACGGCATTTCGATCACGTCCGGCATGTGCGCCTCCGCCGACACGTCCAGCACTGCGATCTCGCCGTCGTTGTGCACGATGTCCAGCACGGTCCCGAAGAGCGAACCGGCGTTCAGCACGACCGCCTCGCCCGGCTCCAGGTACACGGTCAGGTGCGGATACCGTGCGCGGAATTGCGTCAGGATGCGCACGAGGCGTTCGATGTCGTAGCCGGGGCGTGTGATGTGGTGGCCGCCGCCGAAGTTCACCCACTGCATGCCGCCCAGCAGATCGCCGAACCGCGCCTCGAACGCCTCCATGGTGCGTTCCAGCGCGTCCGAATCCTGTTCGCACAGCGTGTGGAAATGAAGCCCGCTGATGCCGTCCAGCGATTCCCCGGCGAATGCCGACCGCTTGATGCCGAGGCGCGATTTCGGGGCGCACGGCGAATAGATTTCACGCACAGCCTCGCCGTGTTCCGGGTTCACGCGCAGCCCGAACTTTACGCGGTCTGCCGCCTCCGCCGTCAGAGCGCGGTAACGCCGCCACTGGCTGAACGAGTTGAACACGACCGTAGTGCAGTAGCGGAGCATTTCGCGCAGGTCGGATTCCGAGTACGCCGCCGCGAATCCGTGCGTCTCTTTGCCGAATTCCTCGCGGCCGAGTCGCGCCTCGTGCGGCGAGCTCGCGCACGTCCCGTCCAGCACGGCGGAGATCGTCGGGTACACGGCGAACATGGAGAACGCCTTCTGCGCGAGCAGGATCTTCACCCCGGCGCGCTGCCGGACATCGTTCAGGATTTCCAGGTTGCGGCGCAGTGCGGCGAGGTCGACGACAAAACACGGGGTCGGGGGTATCTTCGGGTCAAGGTTTTTCATGGCGTTCTCAGGCTCGTTTGATTGAATGTGCCGGCGCGTTAGCCCGGCATTACCCAGTGGAGGACTTGTCCTCTCAAAACAAGATACACCGTCTCCGCAAAAAAAGCAAGCGGCAAGCGGCGTTTCCTGTGTCTTTTCGGTTCTTCGACTTTTTTTGACATTGTGTTTGAAAAATTCCCGTTTCGGTTGTATAATTATTTCACACTGCTTTTTTAGAAAATGGACACGCGCGGTCTCCCGGCCGCCATCCATGGAACGTCAAACGCAAACGATTAGGGATACGGGAATTATGGCTACGGATTTCGTGCATCTGCACCTGCATACGGACTACAGCCTGCTGGACGGCGCGTGCGCCATCTCCTGGGCGAAACTGAAGAAGGAGGACGCCGAGGGCAAGGTCGACCTGGTCACGATGGCGAAGGAATACGGCATGAAGGCCTGCGCGATCACCGACCACGGCGTCATGGGCGGCTGCTACGAGTTTCACAACGCCATGAAGAAGGCGGACATCAAGCCGATTATCGGCTGCGAAACGTACATCGCGCCCGGCAGCCGTCTGGAAAAGCAGCCCGGCGTCCCGAACATCAAGGGGTTCCACCTGATCCTGCTGGCGAAGAACAACGTCGGCTACCACAACCTCTGCAAGCTCAATTCCGAAGCGCACATGACCGGGTTCTACTACAAGCCCCGCATCGACCGCGAACTCCTCGCGAAATACCACGAGGGCATCATCGGCATGAGCGCGTGCCTGCAGGGCGAGATCGACGTGGCGATCCTGCGCGGCGGTGTGGACGCCGGCCGCAAGGTGCTGTTCGACTACCTCGACCTCTTCGGCGGCAAAGAGAACTTCTGCCTGGAGCTCATGTACCACGGGATCGAGGACCAGAAGACCGTCAACCGCGGCCTCATCCAGCTCGCCCGCGAGAACGACGTCCGGCTGGTCGCCACGAACGACGTCCACTACCTGAAAAAGGAGCATGCGCGTTCCCACGAGATCATGCTGTGCATCCAGACGCGCACCACGCTGAGCGACGAACGCCGGATGAAGATGGAGTACGACGAATTCTACTTCAAGTCCGGCGACGAGATGATGCAGGTCTTCGGGACGGAGGCCCCGGACGCCATCACGAACACGCTCGCGGTCGCCGAGCAGTGCGACGTCACGATCGGCTACGAGAACCACTACCCGGAATATACCCCGCCGCAGGAATTCGTCGACACGCTCGACCTGGACGCCATCCGCGCCGAATCCGAAACGGAGATCGACGCCGAGATCGCGAAGGACCACGAGAAGGATCCGGATAAGCCGCTTCCCGACGCCGACAAGCGCGCCAACCTCGTCGAACGCCGCATCGTCATGAAGAAATCCGCCGCCTACCTCCGCAGCATCTGCCTGTACGGCACGGGCCGCGCGGACAGCGTGTGCGGCTACGAGAAGAAGTACGGCTACGACCCGTTCAATCCGCCGGAGGACAAGAAGGAGGAGGCGAAACGCAACCTCGACCGCATGGACTTCGAGCTGTCGGTCATCAACCGCACGAAATACCCGAGCTACTTCCTCTGCGTGTGGGACTTCATCAACTGGGCGAAGGAACACGGCATCCCGGTCGGACCGGGCCGAGGCTCCGGCGCAGGCTCCATCGTCGCCTACCTGAGCGGCATCACGAACATCGATCCGATGAAGTACGACCTGCTGTTCGAGCGCTTCCTGAACCCGGACCGCGTATCGCCGCCCGACTTCGACACGGACTTCTGCGAACGCCACCGCCAGGAGGTCATCGACTACGTGATCCAGAAGTACGGCGAGGACAGCGTGTCGCAGATCGGCACGTACGGCACGCTGAAGGCGAAGGCAGTCGTGAAGGACGTCGCGCGCGTCATGGGGCGCACCCCGGCGGAGGGCAACATGATAACCAAGCTCATCCCGGAAGACCCGAAGATGACGCTCGCGAAGGCCGTCAAGGAGTCGCCCGAGCTCAAGCAGCTGCTCGAAAAGGAAGCCTGGGTCCGTGACATCTTCAAGTTCAGCGCCCCGATCGAACAGCTCAACCGCCAGATGGGCATCCACGCCTGCGGCGTCATCATCTGCAACCAACCGCTCGCTGACCTCGTCCCGCTCGGCCGAGGCGCCCACGAGGAGGTCATCACGCAGTACGTCGCGCCGCTCTGCGAAAGCATCGGCCTCCTGAAAATGGACTTCCTCGGCCTTCGCACGCTGACCGTGATCCAGGATGCCGTCGACAACGTGAAGCGCACGCACGGCATCACGCTCGACATGGACGCGATCCCGCTGGACGACCAGAAGACCTACGACCTCATCAACCGCGGCGACACCGTCTCCGTGTTCCAGCTCGAATCCGGCGGCATGCAGGATCTCTGCCGCAAGTTCGGCGTCGAGAATCTCCGGCACATCATCGCCCTCGTGGCGCTCTACCGCCCCGGCCCGATGCAGTTCCTCGACCTTTTCGTCGGACGCAAGAAAGGCACGATCCCGCTCGAATACGACCATCCGCTCATGGAGCAGTACCTGAAGGAAACGTACGGCATCATGCTCTACCAGGAGCAGATCATGCAGTGTGTGCAGGTACTCGCCGGATTTTCGCTCGGCCAGGCCGACATCCTCCGCCGCGCCATCGGCAAGAAGAAGATCAAGGACATGGAGGCGCAGCACGACAAGTTCATCGAAGGCTGCGCCAAAACGAACAAAATCCCGACGGCCCAGGCGGAGCACATCTGGGAGAACATCAAGAAGTTTGCCGAGTACGGATTCAACAAGTCGCACAGCGCCGCCTACGCGCTCCTCTCCTACCGCACCGCCTACCTGAAGGCAAACTACCGCCCCGAATTCATGGCCGCCGTGCTCACCAGCGAACTTTCCAACGCGAAGAAGCTCACGTTCCTCATCAACGAATGCCGCACGACCGGCATTCGCATCCTCCCGCCGGACGTGAACACCAGCGACGTGAACTTCACCGTGGACGGCGACGCCATCCGTTTCGGCCTCGGCGCGATCAAGGGCTTCGGGCAGGGCGTTTCCGCCGTCATCATCGAGGCGCGCAAGGAAGGCCCCTTCACCTCGCTTGCCGATCTTGCCGAGCGCACCGAAGGGCTCAACTCGAAGGGCCTCGAAGCGCTCATCCGCTGCGGCGCGCTGGATTCCACCGGACTCAAGCGCTCCCAGCTCGTCGCCATGATCGACTCCGCACTGACGTCCGCCGCCGCCGCCCGCCGCGACCGCGAATCCGGCCAGGCCAGCCTCTTCGACATGCTGGACGACCCGCAGGACGCCGGACTGGAGGAACAGGCTCCGCCGGACATCCCGGAGTTCCCGGACAGCGAAATGCTGGAGGACGAGAAGCAGCTCCTCGGGTTTTATGTTTCCGGGCATCCGCTTTCCTCCTCGAAGAAGATCATCGACAACTTTTCCACAGCCAACCTCGCCGAGATCTCCCGCATGCCCGGCGACATCGGCGTCAAGTTCGGCGGCCTTGTGACCTCGGTCGCCAAGAAATACACCAAGAGCGACAGCAAGCCGTTCGCCGTCGTTCAGATCGAAGACCTCACCGACACCATCGAATGCGTCTGCTACAACCGCCTCTATACCGAGGTCAGCACGTTGCTCTTCGAAGGCGCGAAGGTCTTCGTCCGCGCCGTCACCAAGAAAGGCGAGGAGGAGGACGCCGAAGTCTCGCTCCAGCTCGAGGACGTGATCCCGCTGGAGGACGCCCCGTTCTTCAACGCCAGCACGCTCCAAGTCAATCTCTTCGAAGACGACATGAAGCCGGAGACCTGCGAAAAACTCCGGGCGCTGTTCGCGCGCCATGCCACGCCACCGCCCGAGCTCTTCCCCGCGGCTCCCGGACCGGAAGACGCCGGCGTCCCGGCGTCCCGGCGTGGAAATCCGAAGGCGAAACCGGGGCCGGAGGCGGTGCCCGTGCTCATCTGCGCTGCCACGAAGGACCGCCTGGCCGCATTCATCGAACTGCCGCAGTCCGTCCGCGTCTTTGTTTCCCGGTCTCTCCTGGACGACCTCGACGCGCTGCTCGGCGAAAACCGCTATACGGTCAAACCCAACGACGACGTTCCGCAGCCGCGCCGCCAGTGGCGCAGGGACAAGGAATCCGAATCCGAACCGGCATCCGCCTGACGCATCCGGGAGTACCACATGAAAAACGCGATCCGCACCCGCCTGCTTCTTCCGTTCTGCATGATCCTGTTCGCCGCGTCCGGCGTCCTGCTTCATGCCGCCTCCGTCCCGATCAAAAAACTCCCCGACGAACCGGAGGAATCATCTTCCGTCATCAAAAAGCTTCCCGATGAACCGGAAGAAACATCCGCTGGGGCGGAAGCCGGGAAACCGGATGAAGCCCAGGACGCGAAAACCGAGGCCGAGGCGATCAAGGAGATCACGGAGCGTCTCGACAGGATGATCTACCCCTACCAGCCGCTTCAGCGCAGCCGCGAACCGATCCTGAACCGCGCGCTTTCCGATGAAATCGTCCCCTCCTGGCGGCTGATCTATGTGAAGCCGTTCGACAAGCCGCAGGGCGAGGCGCAGAACGCGTCCGCCGTGGCGCCGGACGACGACGAGGAAGACGTGAAGGAGGATTTCGCCGCGGTCACGCTGATCCCGGTCAAGTCCGTCCGTCTTTCCGACGCCCTGCGTCTCAGCGCGGTCGGAAGGCCGGAGGAGCCGACCCTCCAGCCGCTTTTCTTCACGAAATACGGCATCATGTGGCGCAAGCTCCAGACGCAGTACGAGAATTTCACGCTCTACCTCGGCGCCACGAAGGATTTCCATGTGTTCGCTTCGGCCAACATCAGCGTCATCTACACGCTGTTCCGCAACGTCGACATGAAGGGCGGCATCGACCTGATCTCGCTGCTCGTGGACTGCCTCGACATCGAGGATGAGGAATTCTTCACGAACCGGTTCGCGCTCGTGCATCTCGCCGAGTTCGGGGACAGCTCGATCCCGGCCCTGCAGCGCGCCATCAAACGTGTCGCCGCCTCGGGTCAGGCACCGATCCAGCAGTTCCTCGCTCTCGCGAATTTCGCCTCGCCCAAGGTGATCGAGCTTTTCAACGAAGCGGCGGATTCCGCCGATGCCCAGATCCGCGACGCCGCGTTCACGGCGCTGATCGGGATGCCGGGTGTGGACAAGGAGCTGAAGCACGCCTACGTCCGCATGGTCGAAACGCGCGAAAGGATCTGGCCGGGATTCGCCGCCTGCGACATGCTCGGCTGCGCCAAGGAGCTTTCCCCTCTGCTCGACGCCTACTACGCCAGGCCGAGATCCGTCGCGGAGTTCGAGACCGTCGCCCGCGCCCGCTGGCTCCTCAGGGACCCGAAGCTGGACCTCGTGCATAACCGGGCGCTGAACGAGATCACCATCGCGTCCATCCGCAGCGGCGAGATCGCAAATTCCCCGTTGTACCGCAACGTGCAGGAGACGGATGCCTCCCGCAACGCGCGCCTGAAGGTCGAGGACGAGAAACGCATCGCCTCCGCCAAGGAGGCCATCCTGAAAGCGCCTCAGACCGACCTCAGCGTCTGCGCCGGCATCGAACTTGTCATGTTCACGACCAAGGACAAGCGCGTTTCGACCCAGTACATCGCCCGTGTGAACAGCGTCGGCATCGACATCCTGCGCGCGCTGCCGCGCCAGGAGACGCTTCGTTATCTGGACGCCATGATCCGCTACAACGAATCCGTCCCGGAAGCCGAAAAGCTGTCCGACATCCGCGCCAGGATCGGGAAATGAACCTTTTTTTCGTGTGTTTTAGACATTTATCTAAAAAAACATTCCGTTGCGTTTGAAAAATAAAAAACAGCGTGTAATGTATTAAGATAATTGATATACTCGTAACAATTTTTTAGCGTTAGGAATGGAGCGAATGATTCCCGTTGTCATCACAGGCCGCGGTCTGATCACCCCGATCGGGCTGAGTCTGGCCGAAAACCTGGAGTCCCTGAAAACCGGAAAAAGCGGCATTACGCGGGATCCGTATTGGCAGGAGCTCAACTTGGACTCGCAGGTCGCCGGTTCGGTGAACCTCGAAGGGTTCGAATGTCCCGCGTTCGACCGCAAACAGCTCCGTTTCATGACGCAGAGCGGCGTCATGGCCGTGGCGGCCGCCTACGAGGCGATCACCGAGGCGGGTTATACCATGGAGACGCTTCCCGGCTCCAAAATGGCCGTGATCACCGGTTGCGGCGGCAGTAGCTACGCGGAGTATTACAAATCGATCATGACGTACGAACGGACGCATTCGACGCGCAAGATCTCCCCGTTCAGCATCCCGCGCATTATGCCGTCGTCCGCCGTCGCCAACCTCTCGCTCGTCTACAAGATCGGCGGCGAAAGCTATGACGTGAGTTGCGCCTGCACCAGCGGCGCGGTGGCGCTCATCCAGGCGATCCGCCTGATCCAGTCCGGCGCGTACGACATCGTCATGGCGGGTGGCTGCGAGGAACTCTGCTGGCAGCAGGCTCTCGGGTTCGGCGCGATGCACGCGCTTTCGAGCAACTTCAACGACGATCCGACGAAGGCCAGCCGTCCGTTCGACAAGCAGCGGACCGGATTCGTTCTTTCGGAGGCCGCCGGCATCGTGATCCTGGAGAGCGAAGCCCACGCGAAGGCGCGCGGCGCGCAGATTCGTGCCAGGGTCAGCGGCTACGCCTGCAACAGCAACGCCTGCGATATGGTTGCCCCCAGCCGCGAAGTCTCCGCCGCGGTCATGTCAGACGCCATCGCGAACGCCAACCTCAAACCGTCCGACATCGACTACGTCAACACGCACGGCACGGGCACCCCGGTCGGCGACCCCGTCGAGGTCGATGCGCTGAAGACCGTTTTCCACGAACACGGCGCGTCCCCGATGATCAACAGCACCAAGTCCCAGACCGGACACCCGATCGGAGCCGCGGGCGCCATCGAGCTGATCTTCTGCACACAGATGATGGAACATTCCTTCGTCAGTCCGTCCATCAACGCGGACGACATCGAGGAATCCATGGCATGGGCCGACATCGTGCGCACGCCGCGCCTGAACGTCCCCGTCCGCCACGCGCTCAGCAACAGCTTCGGATTCGGCGGCACCAACGCCGCGATCATCGTTTCCCGCGACGACGCCTGAGGTCTCTGTCATGCCCCCGGTCTTATATCCGCCGGGTGCGGCCGTCATGGCGCCCATTGCCGGGCATACCGACATCCCGTTCCGTCGCATGATCCGGCGCTTCGGCTGCCGTCATGCGTTCACCGAAATGATCGATGCCGGCTCCCTCGTGTTTCAGGGGCAGAAAACGCTCCGGCTCGCGCAGCGCGGTTCCGACGCGGGCTTCCTCGGCATCCAGCTGGTCGGCTCCGACCTCCCCACGCTCAAACGCGCCGCCGAACTCATCAACGACATGGATTTCGACGTGCTGGACTTCAACCTCGGGTGTCCCGCGCCGAAAGTCGCACGCAAATGCGAGGGAATCCGGTTCGCGCTGGAGGACCCGGACGGAGCCGTCCGCGCGTTCGAAACGCTCGTTTCCGCCTCGCGCCTGCCCGTCACCGCCAAGACGCGCATCCAGGACGAATCCGACCCTGCGCCGACCGTTGCGTTCTGCCGCCGCCTGCGCGACGCGGGCGCGAAATCCATCACGATCCATGGCCGCCTCATGCGAAATTTCTATTCCGGCCCAGTGTTTTATGAGATCATTTCCGCGGTCCGCGAATCGCTCGACATCCCCGTGGTCGCCAACGGCGGCGCGATGGACGGAGAATCCTTCCGCGTGCTTCTGAAGAAATCCGGGTGTTCCGCGGGCATGGTCGCGCGCGGCGCGCTCGGTAATCCGTGGATCTTCCGGGAGATCGCCGATCCGTCCGCGCCTCCGCCGGACGTGGCGGAGTTCACGGAGACCATCCGCGTGTATATGGAGGATATGTTGGACTGCTACGGGCCGGAGTTCGCGTACGTCGTGGCGCGGAAATCCCTGCTGGAGTTCTTGCGTGGACGCGGCTACCCGGGCGCGCTCCGGGCGTCTATTTCCTATTTGGATTCCGCCGACGCGTTGAAAAAACTGCTCAATGCGGTCGCCGAAGGGCCGACCGAACGCTACCTGGAGAATCTGGCTCTGCATCCCGAGTCCGTCGAACGGAAACTCGTCCGCAGCCATTCGTGAAAAAACGGGAAGGATGCTGTTTCAGCCGCGGCGTCTGTTGGCGATGGCGCGGCGCATGTCCATGTCGTCCTGCTTGCGGCGGAGTGTTTCGCGTTTGTCGCCGAACGTCTTGCCGCGCGCGAGGCCGACTTCGACCTTCACGTGCATGCCCTTCAGGTACATTTTCAGGGGGATGAGCGCGTAGCCCTTTTCCTTGACCTTGTTGGCGAGACGCAGGATCTCCTTCTTGTGCATCAGGAGCTTGCGCGGGCGCTTTGCCTCGTGGTTGAACCGGTTGCCGAACGCATATAGCGAGATGTGGATGCCGTAGGCCAGCAGTTCGCCGTTTTCGATCCGCGCGAAGCAGTCCTGAAGCTGGACGCTGTGGCCGCGGCAGCTCTTGACTTCGGTCCCGACGAGCACGATCCCCGCCTCGCAGGTCTCGATGATCTCGTAGTCGTGGAACGCCTTGCGGTTGCGCGCGATGACGGGATCGGAGCTGTTCTTTGCGTTGTCTTTCTTTGCCGCGGCCATGGTGCTTGTCCGGTTCCGGTTATGTGTGCAGGAATTTCGCTGCCTTCGCGCGGAATTCCGCCTGTTTCGGGTAGTTCGCGGCGGTCAGCCCGAGCGAAGCGATCGCCTTCTGCTGTTCGGCGGTCAGGCCGGACGGGATTTCCACGAGGATGCGGACGATCTGGTCGCCGCGCGCGCCGCCCTTCAGCGCGGGCACGCCTTTGCCGCGCAGGCGCAGCATCGTGCCGTTCTGCGTGCCGGGCGCGATCTTCATGCGAGTCCGGCCGGAGATGGTCGGCACGTCCACGACGCCGCCCTGAAGCGCGCATTCGAGCGTGATCGGCAGTTCGCAGATCAGGTCCTGCCCCTTTCGTTCGAAGACGGCGTGGGGGCGCAGCCCGATGATGACGTAGAGGTTGCCCGCCGGGCCGCCACCCGTGCCGGGTTCGCCCTGGCCCGCCACGCGCAACTTGGAGCCTTCGTCGACTCCGGGCGGGATATGGATTTGAAGTTCCTTGTCCACGCGCATCACGCCGCGTCCGCCGCAGCGCTTGCACGGATGCAGGATCACGCTGCCGGTGCCGTGGCACGCCGGGCATGCCTCCTGCTGCTGGAAGAATCCCTGGCCGGACACGATGAACCCCGACCCGCCGCAGGACGGGCAGGATTTGCGCGTGGAGCCGGGTTCCGCGCCGGACCCGCCGCAAGCTGTGCAGGTCTCATCCTTGGCGAGACGGATCTTCTTGTCCGCGCCGAGGATGGCGTCCTCCAGGTCGATCTCCACGCGACAGTTCAGATCCGCGCCCTTGCGTGCGCCGGACGCCGAACGACGCCGTGCGCCGCGGCCGTTTCTCATGCCGCCGAGCAGATCGTCGAACGAGAATCCGCCGTCTCCGCCGCCGAATACCTGGCTGAAGATGTCGCGCGGATCGGAGAAGCCGGAGAAATTGAAGTTGGACGAGGAGAACCCGCCCGGACCGCCGCCGCCGAACCCGCCTGCGCCGGGGCCGTAGCCCTGTCCGTTGGTCCGTTCGAAGAGATCGGGCCCGAACTGGTCGTACTGTTTGCGCTTCTTATCGTCGCTGAGGACTTCATAGGCGCGGGAGACTTCCTTGAACTTCTCCTCGGCGGCCTTGTCCCCAGGGTTCTTGTCGGGATGGTACTTGACGGCGAGCTTGCGGTACGCCTTCTTGATCTCGTCCGCGGACGCCGTTTTGGATATTCCCAGTATGTCGTAATAATCCTTCGCCATGAATGTTACCTCAAATTGCCTGAATATGAAGACCCGCCGGCGGCCTCCGGTCTCCCGGCGCGCCCGGCGGATCCGGCCTGCTTATTCTCCGTCCTTCTTGTCCGTGTCTGCGGCGGCCGGGCCGGAGCTGACCACGACCATCGCGGGCTTCAGCAGACGCGAACCGCACTGGTAGCCGCGGCTCCACTGACGGATCACGGTCCCGTTCGGCACGGTGTCGGAGGGCTCTTCGGCGACCGCCTCGTGCAGGGCGGGGTCGAACGGCTTTCCGGTCGCGTCGATCACGGTGATGTCGAGGTCGGCGAACGCCTTGTCGAATTCCTTCTGGATGATGTCCATGCCCTGGATCAGCGATTCGAGCGAGCTGGACTTCCCGGCGGCGGCCACGGCCATCGTGAAATGGTCAAAGACCTGGAGGAACGGGAAGATGGTGTCCTGCGTGGTGTTGTACCGCACGTTCTCCATTTCCTTTGCCAGGCGCTTGCGCTGGTTGTCCATCTCGGCGAGGGCGAGGAGGCGGAGACGCTCCGCCTCTTTCAACTTTTCCTCGGTATCCTTGAGTTTCTCTTCCAGTTTTTCGATCTTGGCGCATTCGGCCTCGTACTCGAAGTTCGCGTCGGCCATCGCGGACGCCGCGGCCTGCGACGCCTCATCGAACGCCGCTTCGCCTTTCGGCTCCATGGTGGGCATTTCGCGCGCCTCGGCGGCCGCGTCGGCTTCTATCTTTTCGGCATGGTCGATGCCGCGTTTCTTATTGTGCATGGTATGTCTCCGGATTCTGAAATAATTGACGTTTTAATATAGCGTGCCGCCGCGCGTTTTTCAACCTTTCTCCGCGCACGTGAACTTAAGTTCGCCGTCTTTTTTCGCGCCGACGGTCAGGGTCATCCCTTCGTGAAGTTCGCCGGAGATCAGCATCCGCGAAAGCGGCGTCTCCAGGTCGTTCACAAGGACGCGTTTCAGCGGACGCGCGCCGAATCTCGGGTCGTAGCCGCGTTTCGCGAGCAGCGTGCGTGCTTCCGGCTTGACTTCGAGCGCCACGCCCTGCTTGTTCAGGCGTTCGCGGAGCAGTCCGATCTGGATGTCGAAAATGGATTCGATCTGGGCGAGCTCCAGCGGCTTGAAGAGCAGGATGCCGTCGATGCGGTTCAGGAATTCCGGGCGGAACTGCGCGTGCAGGAGCTTGTCGATCTCGGGGCGCGTCTTCTCCACGTCGCCGCCGCACTCCAGCAGCAGGTCGCTGCCCAGGTTCGACGTCATGATGATGATCGTGTTTTTGAAGCTCACGGTGCGTCCGTGCGAATCGGTCAGCTGGCCGTCCTCCAGGATCTGCAGGAAGAGGTTGAACACGTCCGGATGCGCCTTTTCGATCTCGTCGAAGAGCACCACGGCGTAGGGCCGGCGGCGGACCGCCTCGGTCAGCTGTCCGCCTTCCTCGAACCCGACGTAGCCGGGCGCGGCGCCGATCAGACGCGACACGCTGTATTTCTCCATGTACTCGGACATGTCGATGCGGATGATCGCGCGTTCGTCGTCGAACAGGTCTTCCGCCAGGGCTCGGGCGAGCTCCGTCTTGCCCACGCCGGTCGGCCCGAGGAACAGGAACGACGCGATGGGGCGCTTCGGGTCCTTCAGGCCGGAGCGCGACCGCAGGACGGCGTCGGAGACCGCCTCGACCGCCTCGTCCTGGCCCACAACGCGCAGGTGCAGGTGCTCGGACAGGTGCAGCAGCTTGTCGCGTTCGCTGCGGACGAGCTTCGCGACGGGGATGGACGTCCAGCGGCTCACGATGTCCGCGATGTCCTCCTCGGTCACTTCCTCCTTCAGGATGCGCTTGCCGTTCTCGTCGCCTGCGAGCGCCTTTTCCGCCTCGGCGATTTGCTTTTCGATGCCGGGGATGATGCTGAACCGGAGTTCGCCGGCGCGCTGGAGGTCACTGTTGCGTTCGGCCTTCTCGAGTTCGAGCTTGGCCGTGTCGCGGCTTTCGCGCAGGGTCTGCAGCTTCCCGATCGCGTCCTTTTCGGCGTTCCAGGAGGCGCGCATCGCCTTCGCCTTTTCCTTCATGTCGGCGAGTTCCTTTTCGAGCTCGGCACGGCGCGCGGCGCTCGCCTCGTCCTTTTCCTTGCGGAGCGCGGAGAGTTCGATCTCCATGCGCATGGACTTGCGTTCCGCCTCGTCGATCTCCTGCGGACAGGAGTCGATCTCGGTGCGGAGCTTCGCCGCCGCTTCGTCGATCAGGTCGATGGCCTTGTCCGGCAGGAACCGGTCGGCGATGTATTGGTCGGACAGCACGGCCGCCGCCACGAGCGCGCCGTCGCGGAT
Organism: Victivallales bacterium; assembly: GCA_045114235.1. Classification (GTDB taxonomy): domain Bacteria; phylum Verrucomicrobiota; class Lentisphaeria; order Victivallales; family UBA1829; genus UBA1732. The sequence goes on along the minus strand of JBGUKB010000146.1, from coordinate 11,867 downwards.
TTTCACGCCGTGATGCAGCTCGTAGCGTTCCTTCAGGCCGCGCAGGATGGAGATCGTGTCCTCGACGCTCGGCTGCGGCACGAGCACCGACTGGAACCGGCGTTCGAGCGCGGGATCCTTTTCGATGTATTTGCGGTATTCGTTGAGCGTGGTCGCGCCGATGCAGTGCAGTTCGCCGCGCGCCAGGGCGGGTTTCAGCAGGTTGCCCGCGTCCATGGAGCCTTCGGACGCTCCCGCGCCGACGACCGTGTGGAGTTCGTCGATGAACAGGATCACGTCGCCGTTCGAGCCGGAAACCTCCTTCAGCACGGCTTTCAGGCGTTCCTCGAATTCGCCGCGGTACTTCGCGCCGGCGATCAGCGCGCCCATGTCGAGCGCCACCAGACGCTTGTTCCGCAGGGATTCCGGCACGTCGCCCTTCACGATGCGGACCGCCAGCCCTTCGACGATGGCCGTCTTGCCGACGCCGGGTTCGCCGATCAGCACGGGATTGTTCTTCGTGCGGCGGGCCAGGATCTGCACGGTACGGCGGATCTCGTCGTCGCGTCCGATCACGGGGTCGAGCTTGTTCTGGCGGGCGGCCTGCGTGAGGTCGCGTCCGTATTTCTCAAGCGCCTCGAACGATGCTTCCGGGTTCTCGTTGGTCACGCGCTGGTTGCCGCGGATCTCCACCAAAGTCTTCAGCAGCGTATCCGCCGTAAGCCCGGCTTTTTCGAGCGCGGCGGCGCATGCGGCGTCCTTGTCGATCATCGCCATCAGCAGGTGTTCCACGCTGATGTACTCGTCCTTCATCTTTTCCGCGCGGTCGCGTGCTTCCACCAGGATGTTGCTGAAATCGCGCGACGGATACACGTCGGCGGCGTTTCCGGTCACTTTCGGCAGCTTCGCCAGTTCGGCTTCCACTGCCTCGGATAGTAGCGAATTCGGAGTGCCGATGCGTTTCAGCAGCGACGGCAGCAGGCCGCCTTCCTGATGCGCCAATGCGGAGAGCAGGTGGATCGGGCGGATCTCCTGATGTCCGTATTCGCGGGCGGCGGCGCCGGCGGCTGCAAGGGCTTCACGGGTCTTTTCGGTCATTTTCTGAATGTCCAGCATAATCGCGACTCCTTTGTTTTGATGGTTGATTTGATGTTGTGTTGAATATGCCGACTGGAATCAAGCAACTTGCGTGCCAAGAATCAAATATCTGTAAAATCAACGTGTTATGATTTGATTGGCGAGATCCGAACGGGACAAAATGTCCCAACCTTGCGCCCCAATTGCCTTTGTTGTCATTTTGTCTCATGTCGATGCGAGGAAGAGAAATCAGGCTGATAAAAAGGCAGTCCGGCGGAATCCCGCCGGCGTTCTTTTTTGGATTGTTTTTGACAGGTTATCCGGTTTTTTACTTGAATTTTCCGCGTGCGGGGTGTACATTATTCAGTTTATATGTTTTTCTACACGGTTTTGCAACAGAAAACAGCCCGAAACAACACGAGAGAGGAGGCTGCACGATGGCGAGTGAATTCGCGACATTGTCCATAAACGGACAGGACATTAAGTTGCCGATCATTGTCGGGACCGAGGGCGAAAAAGCGATTGATATCACAGCCCTCCGCAAGACGACCGGCTGCCTGACATTCGACCCCGGGTTGATGAACACCGCGGTCTGCCGCAGCAGCATCACATACGTGAACGGCGAAAAAGGCATCCTGTGCTACCGCGGGATCCCGATCGAACGGCTTGTGGCGGACGAGAAGCTCCGGTTCGTCCACATCGCATACCTGCTGGTCCACGGCGAACTGCCGAGCCCGGAGGAGGCGCGCGCGTTCTCCAAGCTCCTGAACGTCAATTCCTTACTGCATGAAGATATGCGCCACTTCTTCGATCTGTATCCGCGCGGCGCGCACCCCATGCACATCCTCTCGACCATGATCAACGCCCTCGCGGTGTTCTATCCGAACGTCGACCTGCTGTCGTTCCGCGAGGACATCGACACCTCGACGGCGCGCCTGATCTCCACGGTCCGCACGATGGCGGCGTTCGCGTACAAGAAGAGCATCGGCGAGCCGGTCGTGTATCCGCGCTACGACCTGTCCTACTGCGCGAACTTCCTGAACATGATGTTCGACTCCCCGGTCATGCCGTACGAGATCTCCGAGGAAGCCGTGCGCGTGCTGAACGTGCTGCTGATCCTCCATGCCGACCACGAACAGAACTGCTCGACCACGACCGTCCGCACGATCGGCAGCACGCAGGCGAACCTGTACGCCACGATCTCCGCCGGCGTGTCCGCGCTCTCCGGTCCGCTCCACGGCGGCGCCAACCAGGAAGTCATCGAGATGTTCCGCCGCATCGAGCACGACGGCAACGTGAAAAAGTTCTTCGAACGCGTGAAGGACCACAACAATCCGGAACGCCTGATGGGCTTCGGGCACCGCGTGTACAAGACGTTCGATCCGCGCGCCAAGATCATCAAGGCGGAGTGCGAAAAGTATTTTGCGAAACGCCGCGTGACCGATCCGCTGCTCCAGGTGGCGTTCGAGGTCGAAAAGGCCGCCCTCAGCGACGACTATTTCGTCTCGCGCAACCTCTACCCGAACGTCGACTTCTACTCCGGCATCCTCTACCGTGCGCTCGGTATCCCGGAGAAGATGTTCACCGTGATGTTCGCGCTGGCGCGTCTGCCCGGCTGGATCGCCCACTGGCGCGAAATGATCGGCAACAGCACGCGCATCGTTCGTCCGCGCCAGGTGTATGTCGGCAAAAAATGTGACATCGAGGCTTGAAAACACCGCCCATGCGGTGTAAATTACTCACCGGAATACAAATCAAACAATTGTTTTTGAAATAAAACCGAAAGGAAACAACCATGAAACTGTTCTCCATTCTGACGGCCGCCGCCTGCGTCCTGCTCGCTTCGGCATGCGCTTCCACTCCGGCCCCGACCGATGAACGCGTCCACGTGATGGAAGCCGATGCGGAAACGTCCGTCCAGCCCGGCAACATCTACATCTCCGCGGACGCCGCGAAGATCTTCACGTTCCGCGACGTCGAGAGCGAGATCAACGAAAACGGCTACCTGGCCGTGCGCGTCTTCGGCAAGACCTGCGAACTCTCCGCCCTGAAGTGGGCGTTCTTCGGAGACATCAGCTACGAGTTCTCCTACAGCTTCTTCTGGTTCGACGCCGACGGCAATCCCGTTTCCACCGAGGCGGAGGACTACCGGTACCGCTCCACCACCCCCGGCGATCCCGTGCGCTTCGTAGGCCACGCTCCGACCGAGGAATGCCGCGGCTACGCCATGGTCCTCTACACTGCCTCCGAGCAGCCCGGCGACGACGTGGCGGAACCCGCCGACGCGGAAGCCACGGAAGACGAAGGCCAGGCCGAATCCGACGCCGCCCAGAGGGAAGAGGCAAGAGTCAAGGAGGTCATTCCCGATCTTCCTGAGCAGAACGTCTCCGGCGACAGCCAGGACGTGAAGGTCATCGGCATCCCGGACAAGGACGCCGACTCCGTTCCGAAGGCCGTCCCCACCGAAAAAAAAGAATGACCCCGTCACGCACCGTTTTGGATTGATTTGCCATGATCGAACTTGATTTCAAGAAAAGCGGCGGCCTGATCCCCGCCATCGCCCAGGACTGGAAGACCGGCGAGGTCCTCATGCTCGCCTACATCAACGAGGAATCCTGGAAGGAGACCCTTCGCACCGGACACGGCGTCTACTGGTCCCGTTCCCGTTCCAAACTCTGGCACAAGGGCGAAGAGTCCGGCAACGTGCAGATCGTGAAGGAGATCCTCGTGGACTGCGACGCCGACACCGTGATCTTCAAGGTCGAGCAGGTCGGCGGCGCCGCCTGTCACGAAGGCTATCACACCTGCTTCTTCCGCAAAGTCGCGGGCGACGCTCTGGAAGTCGTTGGAGAACGTGTCTTTGATCCCAAGAAAGTTTACAAGAAGTGAACTGATCGCCGGAGCCGCCAAGGAGTTTCCGGGCATCGAGCTCGTCTCCGACGCGGTCTGGGCGGACCACACCTCCCTCGGCGCGGGGTCCGGCACGTTCCTGTACGCCCGCGTGACCGATCCCGGCGTTACGCTCGAATTCCTGCGCTATGTCCTCAGCGTCGGCTGGATCGCGCGTCCGCTCGGCGCGGGCACGAACCTGGTCGGGTCCGACGAACCGACTGACGGCACCGTCTACCTGAAACCCTCCGGCGTCCTAGCGGAAGTCTCCTGTTCGGACGACGGCATCTGCACGGCGGGCGCCGGCGCGAAACTCGCGGCTGTCCTGAACGAAGCCCTCAAACACGGTTTCGGCGGCGCGGCGGGCCTGTGCGGCATCCCCGGCTCCATCGGCGGCGGCCTGCACATGAACGCCGGCGCGAACGGCCAGACCATTTCCGATTTCCTGTTGGACATGACGTTACTCAACCTCGAGACCGCGTCCGTGTCCGTCGTCCCGAAGAACGCCTATCTCTGGCGCTACCGCGACTCCGGCATCCCGGAGAACATCATGGTCATGTCCGCGCGGTTCCGGTTCCGTCCGGTCGACACCGCGGCGGAAAAGGCCGCCATGGACGCCGAGCACGAACGCCGCCGCAAGTCCCCGCAGGGCCGCAGCGCCGGTTCGATCTTCCGCAACCCCGCCCCCGAACTCTATGCTGGCCGTCTGCTGGAGTCCGCCGGGATGAAGGGCAAGCGCTCCGGCGCGTTCGTGGTGTCTCCTCTCCATGCGAACTGGATCGTGCGCGACGCCTCGCCTTCGCCGGAGCTCCTGGAGCATTCCGGCCACGACTGCTACGAACTCATCCGCGCCATGCGCAGCGCGGTTTTCCGGCATTCCAACATCATCCTTCAACCTGAGGTCAAATCGATCAACATGAAAGAACAGGCGGCGGCCATGTGCCAACAGACTCCCCTGGACATCCTCGTCCTCATGGGCGGCGACAGCTCCGAACGTGAAATCTCGCTTCAATCCGCGGCGAACGTCGCCAACGCGCTCCGCGACGCGGGACACAACGTCACCACGTACGACATCACGAAGCCGGAGATCACCGACCGGATGCGCGCCGCGGACGTCGTCTACCCCGTGCTGCACGGCGGATTCGGCGAGGACGGCACGATCCAGGCGCTCATGGAACAGGCCGGGATCCCGTTCGTCGGCGGTTCCGCCGAAGCCTGCCGCATCGTGATGGACAAGTTCGAGTCCAAGCGCGTGATGGACCAGGCTGGCATCCGCAACGCCGCCTACGCCATGATCGACGACCCCGGGGCGGAGATCCCCGCGGGCATGAAGTTCCCGCTGATCGTGAAGCCGAATTCCGAAGGCTCCACGTTCGGGCTCTCGCTCGTGCGCGACGCCTCCGAATGGAAGTTCGCGATCTCCAACGCGCTCAAATACGACAAAAACGTGCTCGTCGAGGAGTTCATCGCCGGGACCGAAGCCACGGTTGGCGTCGTGCTCGGCGAGGTCTATCCCGTCATCGAGATCCAGCATCCCGGCACCCTCTACGACTATGACGCGAAATACACCCACGCGCAGGGCGAGACCAAGTATTACTGCCCGCCGCTCACGATCGACGAGGCGGTTCAGAAGGAGATCGCCGCCGCCGCGCTGAAGTTCGCACAGGCGGTCGGCAACACCACGCTCATCCGCATCGACGTCATCGTGCGCGATTCCGACAAGGCGGTGTTCATGCTGGAGGGCAACAGTATCCCCGGATTCACGGCGTCCAGCCTGCTGCCGAAGTCGATCGCGGTCGCCGGCCGCACCTCCGCCGAGGTCTGTTCCGCGCTGGCATACGCCGCCTACGGACACGGGAAGAAATCCTGAGAGAATGACCCTCATTCCATGATCTTTCAGACTCCCGGCGCGCCGAAAACGTCCGGGAGTTTTTTGCAAGGAAGAACCGCATGCAGCCAGACCCCGAATATATCATGCTTGACCTGCCGGATGGCATGCCGCCCGTCTGTTGCGCGGTCCGCCGTTCGCTGAAGGCCAAACGCTTCTTTCTGCGCGTCATCCCCCATCCGTTCTCGGTCCAGCTGGTGATCCCGAAACGGCGTTCCGTGGCATCCGCCCGGAAGTTCGCGGAGAGCAAGACCGCATGGCTGGCGGCGACGATCCGCAAACTGGCGCCCGAACCCGGCGCGATGCCGCGCGGGCCGGACGTGCCGCGCAGGATCCCGGCGGAACTCGAACTGCGCCTGACCGGGGAAACCTTGCAGATCACGGTGGAGGAAGTGCCCGGTGTGGACGCGGTCCGGTGCTGGTACGATCCGTTGTTCCGGCAGATTACCCTGCAGGGCGATCCTGCGGACGGAAAAGCTTTCGCGGGCGCGTTTCTGTCCGTGCTGACTCAGATCGCGGAGCCAATCCTGACCTCCCGCATCCGCGCCCATGCGGCGGCGCTGGGGCTCCCGGAATTCCGCGTGCTGGTTCATCCGCAGAGATCGCGCTGGGGGAGCTGTTCCGCCACCGGGAAAGTCACGCTGAACACCCTTTTGATGCTGTTCCCGCCGGAGGTCGTGGACTACGTGATCCTGCACGAACTCTGCCACAAGTTCGAGATGAACCATTCCGAACGCTTCAAGCGGAAAATGGACGAGCTCTGCCCGGACTGGCAGGGCCGCGACGCCCTGCTGCGGCAGTGCGCCAAACAGCTCCCGGATTTTCTTCTCTGAAAAATCGGATGATCCGGCTGTTTTCCGGTTGAAAAAAAGCGCGCCGCCTGTATAGTAAGATAACGCGTTTTTGCGCGATTCCGTTCTGACTCGAAACCGATCTGCTTTTGGAGGTTTTCATGGAATTCTACGATGTGATCGAAGCCCGCCGCAGCGTCCGCGGCTATCTTGACAAAAACGTCCCGGACGAAGCGATCGCGAAGATTTCGCGCGCCGTCCAGCTCGCCCCGACCGCCTGCAACCGCCAGCCTTTCCAATTGTTTCTGTTCCGCGACCCCGCGATCCGCGCGAAGATCTGCGAAAAAGTGCCGTTCCCGTGGCTGAAGGAAGCGCCGATCGTGGCGGTACTCGCCGGGAATGCCTCCGCCGCGTGGGAACGCCCCGACGGCGGATCCATCATCGACGTCGACGCGTCGATCGTGATGGAGCATTTCGTGCTTGCGGCAACGGCGGAGGGTCTCGGCACGTGCTGGATCTGCTGCTACAACCGCGCCGAGGTGGATGCCGCGGCCGGGATTGCCGCGCCGTGGCGATCCGTGGCGGTCTCCCCGCTCGGATTCGGCAAGGAAAATGCCTGCCGTCCGCGCAACGTGAAACCCGTGGACGAGCTCGTGAAGGTGATCTGATGGACTACAGACAATTCGAACAGACCCCGGACGGCCTCTGGCGGCTCGGCGGCGAGGGCGCCGGTTTCGAGCTGGACAAGCCCGCCGCCGGACTTTTCACCCTTACGCCGTTCGACGGCCTCACCGTGACCTCGCTGGAGGCCGTGCCCGGCGAATATCCTGAGTCCATGGCACTTGCCGGGCTCCGCCGTCCGCACCACTCCGACGACGGCGCGGAGGTGTCGTTCGACAGCGAAAGCCGCATCCCGTTCGGCATCCCGACCGTGATCACGCACCATTACAAGCTCGACGCATCCTCGCTCGCGGTCCAGACCGGATTCGAGTTGCCGCATGCGTTCGAGCTCCGCAGCCTCACGGCGGGCGGTCTGCGCTTCCACGGTTCCATCACTGCGTGCGCCATCGTGAAGACCCCGTCCGCCGAGGGCATCGTGAAGGAGCCCGACATGACGCCGTTCGACGGCTCCGGCGCCGAACTTTACAAGGGGCCCACCCCGCCGCTCGCGATCCTGTTCCGCCTCGCCGACGGCCGCACCGTGCGCTTCGAGACCGGAAAGGATATCTGGCGATGGGCCAACGCCGCCCGCATCGGTGACGGCACGGCCACGTTCATCGTCCGCAGCGAGGGCGGCGACCTGGTCTGCACCTGGAGCCTGTATGTCTTCGCACCGTCCGATGCGGAAACGCTGCCCCCGCCGGGCCGCAACTGGAACATCACCTGGTCGATCCAGTGGGGCGATCCCGCCGCAGCGGACGCCAAATATGCCGACGTGCTGGACCTGCGCGCCGAATGCGACGAGTGCGCCTGCGCCCAGGCCACCGAAAACTACCTGAAAAAGTGGGTGCGGACGCGTCTCGCCTCCGCGAAGGAAGGCGACGTCTTCGCCGTCGCGATCGGCGGCGGACGTTTCTGCCGTCGCGCCGGCCACCTCGACCGCGGTCGCAAGAAAGACCTGCCGCACTGGGATTTGCCCGCGCTCCGGGAATTCGCCCGCTGGGCGAACCGCCAGCTGCGGAAATCCGGCGCGTCGCTGGTCCTGATCTCAGGAAAGGACGCCTGACCCATGCTGAACGCGGCTTTGGATTTCTCGTGCAGCGAGCTTTCGTTCGCGGCCGTATACCCGTGCGGCCATGCCGCCGCCTCGTTTCAGGTCGACCTGCCGGGACGCGATTCCTCCTCGCTTCCGGTCCTCGTCGGCAACGCGCTGGCGGAGGCCGGATTCACGTACGACGACATCGATACCTGGACGGTCGGGACCGGTCCCGGCTCCTTCACCGCGCTCCGCGTGGCGGCGGCGTTCGTGCTCGGCGCGTCGCGGGGCAAGAACCAGACCGTGCGCGGGATCCCGTCCGCGTGCGGATTCGAGGGCGAAACGCCGTTCGGCGACCGCGTGCTGGTGCTGTACGACGGACGCAAGCACGAACTGCTCGGCTTCGGCCTGAAGCGGGACGCCTGTTTCTGGATCCCGGACGGCTGGCAGGGCGTTCTGGAGACCCCGGACAAGCTCGCCGGATTGCGCGATTCCTACGACACCTTCACTGCCAGTCCGCACGACATCGAGGCCGTCCGCCTCTTCGATCCGTCGCTTCCGGTCGTCCTCTCTCCGCACGTGAACGCCGCCACGCTCGCGAACATTCCGCCCGGCGTCTGCGACATGCCGCCCACGGAGCTGATCTATCTGCGCCCCGCGGTCTTCGTCGATCCGAAGCCCATCCGCACGTTCCCCGGAGCGTAACGCATGATGGACCGCGTCGGCAGGACCCTGTTTGATTCCCGGATGCCCCGGTTCGCATTCCGGGCTGTCCTCCTGCCGATGCTGTTTCTGAGCGTGTTCCTCTGTGCGCGTATTCTGGAGGGTTCGGTGCTGCCTCTGCCGCATCCGATCCCGCCGCCCGCCGAGGACCCGCCCCCTGTCGTGACGAAGCCCGTGACGACTGCGACCACGACGAAACCTTCTTCATCGACTGCAACCGCCACCAAACAATCCACCTCGGCGACCACCTCGACCGCGACGAAACCGGCTTCCGCATCCTCGCAGTCCGCGCCGATCCGTGTGAACCCCCAGCCGTTGCGCGACATCTCCGGCAACGTCGTCGCGATGAACGGCAATTACGGCGGCGGCACCGTCCTGCTCCCCGCGTCATACACTGCCAAGCCGAACGAGTTCCGGGGCGTCTGGGTCGCGACCGCGTTCAACCTGGATTTTGCGAAACACGCCACCACGGCGGAATTCCAGAAGTCCTTCCGTTCGCTCGTCGCCAGGCTCGCCGACATGGGATTCAACACCATCATGTTCCAGGTGCGCCCGAGCTGCGACGCCATCTACAAGTCCTCGATCAATCCGTGGTCGCGCTGGCTGACCGGGGAGGAGGGCAAGGCGCTCGACGGCGGTTTCGATCCTCTGGAGTTCATGATCGCCGAAGCGCACCGCCGCGGCCTGAAACTGTACGCGTGGATGAACCCGTACCGGGTCGGCCAGGTCAGCACTCCCGCGGCCTCCACATACCTCAAGACGCTTTCGTCCGGCAGTTTCGCGCGGCAGAATCCCGGGATGGTGGTCCGCTGGGACAACAGGAAGACGAACATCTCATTTTTCTTCCTGGACCCCGGCCGCACCGAGGTCGTGGCGCATGTCGTCAACAGCGTCCGCGAGGTGCTGGAACGCTACCGGCCGGACGGGATCGTGTTCGACGACTATTTCTATCCGATCGGCGTGGACAATGTCTGCGACGCCGCTACATTCCGCAAGTTCGGCAAAAAGGGCCAGACGCTTGCCGATTGGCGGCGCGCCAACACCGAACTCCTGGTACGCAGCGTGTCCGGCGCCGTGCGCGCGTTCAACAAGCTGAACGGGACCTCCATCCCGTTCGGGATCAGCCCGGTCGGGATCTGGGCGAACCGCTCGGAGGCGTTCCCGGACGGCTCCCCGTCCAAGGGCGTCGAGGCGTACTCGCAGTCGTTCGCCGACGTCCGCAAATGGGTGAAAAACTCATGGATCGACTTCGTGATCCCCCAGATCAACTGGGGATTCGCGAACAGGATCGCGCCGTTCGCCGGGATCGTGAACTGGTGGGCCGACCTGGTGCGCGGCACGAACGTGAAGCTGTACGCCGGGATCGGTGTGTACAACGCCGGGGTGACGGCGGGCATGGAGTCGCCGTCCGAGATATCCAATCAGGTCCTCTACCTCATTCTGAGGCGGGAAGTCTCCGGCACGGTCCTCTTCGCCGCGCGCCATTGCCTCAACCCGGAGAACAACGCCCAGCGGACATCCCTGCGGACCATCTTCAACGGCTACTGGCGCACCGCGCCGACGTCGAAGTGAACGCCCCGCGCATTCTTTTTCCCGCGGCCGCCCTTTTCCGCTTGAAAAATCCGTCTTTTGTGGTAAATTACTCTAAATAGAAAAATATCCCGAATCCCGGAGTCTTTCCCATGTTCCAGCGTCTTTCCCTGACTGTCCTGATGTTCCTTTCCGCCGTGCTCGTCTCGGCGTGTTCCTCCGTAACGCCCGCCCGGTTCCATCGCGGTTTCACCGTGGGCGGCGTGATCCACGAGACCACCATCGACGCGGACGGCGAGGCTTCGCACTTCATGGTGACCGGCGCGCCGATGGAAAAGCTTTTCAGCAAGTACCTGAAGGAGAACCCGTCCTCCGTGCTCTTCGTGGGCTTCTTCTTCCATCAGGACAAGACCAGCTCCGGCAGCGGGACCGGGACCGCCGACGTCGTGAACCGCGCGGCGTTTCTGGCGCTCGACCAGCCGCCCGGACGGGGCATGCAGACTGCAGAAGACCTCCGCGCCTGCCTGCTGAAAAACGATTTCGACCGCGCTGCGGAGATCCTCGAAAAGCTTGCGAAGGAGTTCGACGTCGAGACGGAACTGGAACGTTATCCTGGAAGCGGCAACCCGAAGACTCTCCACGAGTTCAAATACAACGGCAAAGGCGAAAAGGTCCTGCACGGGCTGACCCGCAACTACCACGAAAACGGCATGATCGCCAGCGACTGCTTCTTCCGCGACGGCAAGCCGGAAGGCGAGGCGCGCGAATACAGCGAACTCGGCGTCCCGCTGGACACGTCCGCACAGAAACAATGACCCGCGCCCTGAATCCGACACATCAACCCCTTATTTTTTGGAGATAACATCATGATCGACGCAAAAGCGAAAAAGTTTCTCGAAGAACTCCTGATGACCTGCGGACCCTCCGGGTTCGAGTTCGAACAGGCGAAAGTCTACCGCGACTACCTGAAGCCGTTCGCGCACGACATCCGCACGGACGTCCTCGGCAACACCATCGCGCGCCTCAATCCCGACGCGAAATTCCAGTTCATGCTGTCCGGCCACTACGACGAGATCGGATTCCAGGTCGTCAGCATCATGCCGCAGGGCCTGATCTCCTTCCGTTCCGTCGGCGGCATCGACCCGCTCACGCTCCCCGGCACCGGCGTCGAGATCCTCACCGAAAAGGGCCACATCCCCGGCGTGATCGGACGCAAGCCGATCCATCTTCAGACCCCGGACGAACGCAAGGCGGTTCCGAAGATCGAAGACCTCTGGATCGACATCGGCGCGGA
>JBGUKB010000145.1:0-5933 GCA_045114235.1 Victivallales bacterium | reverse complement strand
AACAGCCGAACAGGACGACCCTTGCCGCCATGAAAGAGGCTATTGAGCTCGCCAACGACCCGAAGGCAAAAACCTATGCTTCCGCGGCCGAGATGATGCGGGACATCGAAAAGTGATGTATCGGCTTCAGTTAACCTCGCAGTTCAGAAAAGACTGCAAACGCATGAAGCGGCGGGGGCTGAACATGAAAGAGCTCACGGATGTGATCAATCTGCTGCAAGCCGGAAAAGAGCTTCCGTCCGCGAACCGCGACCACAGCCTGAGCGGGGCTTATGCCGGATTCCGGGAATGCCACATCAATCCGGACTGGCTTCTGTTGTATTACGTTCAATCCGACCGTCTTGTCCTGGTTTGTGCCCGTACGGGCTCGCACAGCGACATTTTCGGGTGATCGGGGGAAACTCAGTCGAGGCGGATGAGGTTGTAGTTGCGTGTGCCGAGGCCGATCTTTTCGGCGTAGGCGAGCTGTTCCGCGCCCTTGAACTTCTTTCCGACCTTCGCGGCGGCGTCCCAGCAGGCGGCGTCGATCGCGACCGGGTCGAGCGAGGCGAACACGCCGATGTCGTGGACGCAGGTCATCATGGGGCGCGGTTCGCAGTCGCAGCCGCGCGTGATGTTCACGGCGAACGTGATATAGAGGTGATGCTTGCCGTGGTGGGAGGCGTAGGCGTATTCGACGAGCTTTTCGCGGAAGAGACGGCCTCCGAAGAGGGCGTGTTTCAGCCCGGCGAACGACAGGATGGAGACGGCGTGATGGGGGCAGATGGAGAAGCACGCGCCGCAGCCGATGCACTTGCCGTGGTCGATGCTTGAGCGTTCGCCGATGGTGATCGCGCCCTCGTTGCAGCGCGTGAGGCACAGCTTGCAGCGCTTGCACTTCCAGTTGCGGATGCGCGGCTTCACGTTCAGGTGCATCGCCATCTTCCCGCCCTTTGCCGCGAAGCCCATGGAGAGTTGCTTGATCGCGCCGCCGAATCCGGCGAGCCCGTGCCCCTTGAAGTGCGACAGCACGACCACACGGTCCGCCTCGGCAAGCGCCCTGGCGATGCTCGCGCTTTGGAAGTGCTTGAGGTTGACGGGGACCGACACCGATTCCTCGCCGTGCGCGCCGTCGGCGATGACCGCCGGGATACGCGTGAAGCCGTGTTTTTTCGCCAGTGCGAGGTGTTTTTCACGGGAGAACCGTTCGCCGCCGTACAGTACGCTGGTCTCCACAAAATGGCACGCGCGGCCCTGCGTCTGAATGTAGTCGATGATGCCGTCGTACACCTCGGGCTTCAGGTAGGTGCGGTTGCCCTTCTCGCCGAAATGCACTTTCAGCGGTACGTCGGCGGGCAGTTCGGATCCGGAGCGTTCGAGCAGGGTTCGAAGGAGACGCACCGCGGCCTGCGAAAGGCCGGCCGTCCCCGCGGCGGGATCGAACGGGATGAAGAAAACGTCGGACATAGGATATCTGCGTCGTGAAACGGAAAAATATGTTGTTGAGAAAGAATCTTTTACACTAAAATATACATGAATTATCAAAAAAAATCAAAGAATATTGAAAGAAAAACAGAAAAAAGCTTGTATTTTTTAAAAAGGAAGATAGATTATGGAAAGATATTTAGAAAACAAAGCGCACGTTGGATGTGTCTTTTTATGCTGTTTCAGGTTCTTTTGCCGTAAAAAAGGCATATACGGTGCGATTTCGCCCACATACGGGAACAAGTTTGAAGGACAGGCTGCACATGAAACAATTGCGAAACCTGCTGACACGATATCTGACCGTTTTTTTGTTTTTCTTTTCGGTCTTTGCTTTTTCGCAGACGCCCGAGTCGGCGGCGGGTTCGGCGCCCGAGTCGGCGCCGGACCAGAGCAGGCCGTTCCACAATAATGTCCGAACGATCCTCCTGCTGACGTCCTATCCCGTCGCGGACGTCACGACGAGCAATTTCTTCGATTCGTTCCGCAGGAGCATCCGCGAGCTGAACCTGCCGATCGACTGCCATGTGGTGGAGCTGAACGCCACCCACAAGGGCAACGAGGACCGTGTCGATGCCACCTTCGCCCGTTTGGAGAGGTCGCTCAACGACGGACTGTACTCCATCGTCGTGACGCTGAACCACGAAGCGGCGAACGTGATCATGAAGAATTACGACAAGTTCCCGCGCAGCCTGCCGGTCCTGTTCACCGGGCTGGGGCGCATGCCGGTCGACCTGAAGCGCCTGTATCCGAACTCGACCGGCATCGGCATCGCCGACGACACCCTCGGGACCCTGGAGCTGGGTCTGAAGCTTTTCCCGGAAGCGCAGGATCTGGCGATCGTCGTGGATGAAACGACGATCACGGAGGAAACGCGCAACGAGATCCTGTCCAACTGCAAGTTGCATTATCCGCAGCTGGACTACCGGTGGATCAATTCGCTGATGCCCAAGCACGAGATCCAGAACATCCTCGCCGGCCTTCCCGACGAAAGCATGATCCTCTTCTTCCCGACGCACGACTATGCGAACGGGCACAACGAGACCATGACGGCATTCATGCGGAACATCGGATTCGACGAACGGTTCCCGTGCCTGGTGCTGGACGATACGCTGATCGGAAACGGCGCCGTCGGCGGCAGCGTGATCGAGACGGGCAGGCTCGGACGCGAGGCGGCGCGCATGGTCGCGCAGATCCTGAACGCGAACAGCGCCCAGCGCGTGCCCGTAAAGGAGATCACGCCCCGCAAGATCGTCGATTACGGCCAGTTCAAAAGTTACAAGGATTTCGATGGCAGGATCCCGCTCGGGACCACGGTGGTCAACAAGCCGGACACGATGTGGACGCGCCATTGGGAGACGTTCCTGACGGTCGCCTTCGCCGGCCTGGTCGTGCTCGTTCTCCAGATCTTCTTTTTCGCCTGGATGCGCCGCCGTCTCCGCACGAGCCGCAACATGCTGTATTCGCTCCCCGGCCGCGTGATGGTGCTGAACCGCGCCGAAAACATCCTCTTCGCCTCCTGGATCAAGACGGGTCCCGGCCAGAAGGAAAAAGCCCCGAAAAAGCTGGAACAGCTGATCGGGATCGACTATCCGAAACTCTCCAAGACGATCCACGACGTCTTCCAGTCCGGCAAGCAGATCACGATCGAGTACAACTACGAGGACGTCCACCGCGCCATTTCGTTCGCCCCGCTGGAACACGACATCTTCGGGCAGGACGCCGTGATCTGCTTCTCGCTGGACAACACCGAGCTGCAGAACGCCCGCCGCCAGGCCGAGAAGTATTCCGCCCAGCTCAAGAAAAACACCAGGATGTGGGACATCCTCATCAACTTCCTGCCCATCCACATCTATGCCAAGGACATCGACAACGAATTCCGCTACGTCTTCAACAACCGGACGCGCTGCAGGTTCTACGGCGTTGCCGAAAACGAACTCAACGACAAGACCGACTTCGATTTTCTCCCCCGTGAGCAGGCCGAACAACGCCGCAAGGAGGACGAGGAGTTTGTCGCGAACCCCGATCTGGACCAGATGGAATGCAACGTGGACGTGAGATCCTGGGACGGCAAGCTGCAGCATATCCGGTCCCTCCAGCGCATCTTCACCGACGAGGACGGCACGCGCCTTCTGCTCGGCACGTCCATCAACATCACGGAGCTGGAGGAAGCGCGCCGCGAGATGCAGCAGCTGAACTCGAAACTCCAGGAACTCCTGCAGCAGCACTCCATCCTGCTCGACAATATGCCGTCCTTCGTGATGACGAAGGACATCGACGACGATTTCCGCATCATTACATGCAACGAGGCATGTCTCAAGTTTCTCAACATGCCCATGTCGTACATTGCCGGGAAAACCGATTTCGAAGCCCTTCCGCTCCGCGAGGATGCCGAGGCCGTCCATGCGGACGACCTGCATGCCGTCAAGGTCCTGGAACGCCGTCCCGAATATCACTCCACGGGACATCTCCACGACCGCAATGGCCGGCTTCGCATCGGCAATTTCTACCGCAAGCTCATCCGCACCTCCGACAACCGCCGGATCCTCTTTACCCTGTTCCACGACGTCACGGATCTGGAGAATGCGAAGCGCGAGGCCGAGGAGACCGCCGACCGTTTCCGTCTCACGCTCCGGTCCATCGGCGACGGCGTCATCACGACGGATTCCAAGGGCATCGTCACGCTGATCAACCCGAACGCCGAGACGCTGCTCGGATACAAGCAGGCCGACGTGCTCGGCAGGCCGCATACTGATTTCTTCCGCATCGTCCACGAGCAGACCGGAAGGCCGGTCACTTCGCCGCTCACCGGCGCACTGCGGTCCGGCGTCGTCACAGAAGGCATCGACCAGACCGACCTGATCTCCGCGACCGGCCAGCGGTACCATATCGCCGCCAGCGCCGCCCCCATCCATGCGCGCTCCGGGGAGGTCACGGGCGCCATCCTGGTGTTCCGCGATGTCACGAACGAACGAAACACCATGCTGGACCTTGAAAGCGCGTCCGAAATGGCCCGTCTTGCATCGTTCCATTACAACTTCAACACGCGCATCCGTACCGGGTCCAACCTCCTCTGCGAACTGTGGCCCACGGACGAGAACGGCAATGCGCTCCTTGAGGAACAATTTGTCTATCCGGAAGACATTCCGCTCTTCAAGGAGAACATGCGCGTCCTGCTCGAAAAGACGAGTGACACTGTGCAGTTCTCGTTCCGCGTCGGCAAGGACGCATCCGACCTTCTCTACTACCGCATGAAGCTCGCGCTCGACCAGAACGATCCGACGGGCGCCTCGGTGATCGGCATCGTGCAGGACGTGACCGAGATCACGCTGAACATGCTGAAGCTGAGAGACGCCCAGGCTCTGTGGGACGCCGCCATCAACTCCATCCCCATCATGTTCACGGTGAAGGACATCAACGACGACTGCCGTTATCTGCTGTGCAACAAGGCGTTCTCCACCGTCTTCAACCTTTCGCCCGACGAGATCGTCGGCAAGACGGACCGCGAAGTCTTCCACGACGAGGAGATCCTCGGCTTCGCCGACCGGATCAATTCCAGGGAGGGCGGCGGCATCGAGGAGATCGAAGGCGAGCTTGCGGACGGCAAAGGAAACCTCCGCTACATCAAGACGATCATGCGTGTATTCGAAGACGCCAGCGGCCGCCGTCTGCTTCTGTCGGCGGCCAGCGACGTCACGGACATGCACCATCTGATCCAGAACCAGAAGGCCATCAGCGAGAACCTCGAGAACATCCTCGGCGAGGACGATTTCGACCAGTGCATCCAGCGTACGCTGGAAAGCGTCTGCAACCTTCTCGGCGCCAGCCGCGGCTGCCTGATCCAGCACGAGGACGAAGGGACCAAGGCGCACTGCGTTGCCGAATACATCAAGCCGGACCACCCGAATGCGGCCATCAGGATGTTCGGACGCACGCTCAGCCGCGTCCGCGGCATTCTGGAGAGCACGGAAGACAAGCGCACGTTCGTCTGCAACGACATCAGGGCCCTCGACTGGTCGAACGACAAGGAAGACTGGCACAAGGCGGCCCTCGCGCTCGACCTCCGCGCGATCTTCCTCTCGAACATCGTCTGCCAAGGCGAGATCTGGGGCACCATCGGATTCAATTTCGAGCGCGTCGACCATGCGTTCTCCGAGAACGACATCGCGCTCCTGCGCGCCACGGCCCACATGATCGAGCTGGCGATCGCCAGAAAACGTTCCCAGACCATCATCATGGACGCGCTTTCCCGCGCCCAGGCCGCCGACAAAGCCAAGAGCTTCTTCATCGCCAGCGTCAGTCATGAGATCCGCACCCCGCTGAACTCCGTCATCGGGTTCGCCGAACTCCTCCGCGAAGGCGGCGTCTCCCAGAAGCAGCAGAAGGAATACCTCGACGCCATTTCCTCCTCGGCGAACGCCCTGCTCATGCTCATCAACGACGTGCTCGACCTCTCCAAGCTCGAAGCGAAC
>JBGUKB010000144.1:0-19660 GCA_045114235.1 Victivallales bacterium | reverse complement strand
CTCTCCTATGCCTGACGCGAAAGGCAGCGGCAGCCAACGTCTGGAGAAAGTCCGGCGCAACATGCTCCGGATGACCTCTCCCGACGGGTTCGGCGACGACAGCGCGAAGGAATTCGGTTCCCTCTCCGCGATCAACGTCCCGCCGTGGCTCGCCCGTGCCGACGCGTCCTTCGACCGGGCGGTCCGCCTGATTCAGGATTCGACGCCGCCCGGCCACTCCGCGCCCGCCCCCATGTTCCGCCTCGAATACTGGCGCGTGGTGCGGACGCTCCTCCAGGAATCGGAGGAAAATCTCGCCTCCATCCGCCATGTCTTCGAACAGGCGGAGGAGATCCCGCTCGACGTCTCCGTCTATCTGGCGTTCGTGCGGTTCCTGCTCCGCCTCGTGATGCAGATCGCGATGGCGGCGCGCTCCGGCGTCGAACTCGCCGCGGACGCCCGCTGGTTCCCCTCGCCCCTCTTCCCCGCCCGGTTCCAGGATACGCTGTCCGACGCGGAGGCCGTTTTCACGGCTTCGGAGGGACGCATCCGCCAGTTCGCGCTCGACAGCCTCGCGCTCGCCGCGCCCGCGCTCGAAAAGATCCGCTCGGATTGCCAGAAGGCACTGCCGAAGGTCGCGAAGGAACGCTATGAACGCGCGTTCGCGGCGTTCACGGAGCATTTCTCGCATTTCGGGGAGGACGCGTCCGCATGACCGAGAAAAAGGAAGAGGCACCCCAGGAGGAGTCCACCACATTCGTACGTCCGCCAAAGAAGAGAGACTGGCGGACCGTCTGCATCCGGCTCGGCGTCATCGCAGGCGCCACCGTGCTCGTCTGTCTCTTCGTCCTGCGCCCGATGGTCATCAACGGCGAAAGCATGATGCCGACCTATTCCAGCCGCGGCTTCACGTTCGCCTTCCTGCCCTATTTCAAGCTCTACGCCCCGCAGCGGCACCAGATCGTCATCCTCAAGCACGCCGGATTCAACACCTTTCTCCTCAAACGCGTGCTCGCGTTCCCCGGCGAGACGGTCGAAATGCGCAACGGCGTCCTGTACGTGAACGGCAAGGCGCTCGACGAACCGTACGTGAAGAACGGATGCGACTGGAACATGTCCGCCCGCGAGGTGCCGAAAGGCAAGATCTTCGTCCTCGGCGACAACCGTTCCATGCCCATGAAGGAGCACATGGGCGGCTTGATCGACCAGGGCCGTCTCGCAGGCGTTCCAATCTGGTGAGCGCATCATGGCAGGGCTTCACCTCACAAAACAAAAATGGTTCGCGCTCGTAGCGGTCATTTTCGCCACGGCGGTCGCCGTCTGGTTCTTCTATTTCCGCACGGACGATGCGATCGTCGTCAAAAAACGCCTCCGTGAAGCCGTCGAGTTCGCCGAAAAACAGCCCAAGGGCTCCGGCTTCAATCTTCAGGGCGCGGGCATGGCGCATTCGCTTGGCGAGTTCTTCACTGTTGAGACCGACGTCAGCATCTCCGGCGAATCGCGCGGCCAGACCTACACGCTGTCCGCCAACACGCGCGCGCAGGTCGTTTCCTCGTATTTCATGCTGCGCCCGCTGATCACGTCGCTCTCGGTCAGTCTGGACGAGATCAGGGTCGAATTTCTGAATGATAATCACGATGCCGCCTCGGTCAAATGCTCCGCGATGGCGACCGGCACGACGCAGAACGGCGATTTCTTCCGCGAAGGACGCCTGATCTCCGCCGAGATGGTCCACGACGACGGCGAATGGCGGTTCCGTTCGCTCCGGGCGGATCCGGTCGTCAGTTTCGATTGAGTTTCCAGCTTTTGATAAGGATTCTGATTTCCTATGTTTTTATATGCAGTCATCGGAGGTGTTATCGGTTTTGTCCTCGGCGCGCTCATCCTGTTCCTGTGGATGAGGGCGAAATCGCGCACCGACGCCGCGCGCATCGCCGAGCTCGAATCCCGCACCGCCGCGTTCGATCAGGCGGTCGCCGACAAGGTCCGTGCGGAAAGCGCGCTCGAACAGCTCAAACTCTCCTCGCAGCGCGAACTCGAATTCGCACAGCAGGCGGCGCAGGCGAAAGCGGACGCCGCGGCGAAGGCGCACGAGGCCGCGCTCGACGCCGAAAAACGCCGTGCCGCGTCCGAACTTGAGGCCGAACAAAGCAAGTCCGCCGCTCTGCTCGACGCCGAGAAACGACGCGCCGCCGCCGAACTCGAGGCGGAGAAACGCAAGGCGCAGTCCGAGCTCGCCGCCGTCCGCGAGGCGCAGGCCCAGCTCGAAAAAGTCACGAAGGAACGCACCGAGCATCTCCGCCAGGAATTCAAGGTCCTCAGCGAAACGATCCTGAAGGAACGCACCGAAAACCTCCAGACCGCGAACAAAGAACAGCTCGGCGCCATCCTCGCCCCCCTCCGCGAACAGCTCGCCGTCTACAAGAAGTCCATGGACGACGTCCGCGAAAACGGCGTCAAGCTCAACGAATCCCTGAAGCACCAGTACGAATCCATGGTCAAAATGACCGAGAAGATCGGCACGGACGCGAACAACCTCGCGAACGCACTGAAGGGACAGAGCAAGACGCAGGGCGACTGGGGCGAAATGATCCTCGAGACCATCCTCCGCAATTCCGGCCTCGTGAAGGGTGTCCACTACCGCACGCAGGACACCATCCGCGACGAAGCGGGCAAGACGCTGAAGAGTGCGTCCGACCACATCATGCGCCCCGACGTGATCGTGAACTACCCAGACGGGAAGGCGGTCATCATCGACAGCAAGGTCAGCCTCACCGCCTACACGGACTACGTTGCGGCCGACGATCCGAAGAAACGCGAAGACGCCCTCCAGCGCCACATCCGCAGCGTGCAGGCGCACGTCGACGAGCTCGTCAAGAAGGACTACTCCGCCTACCTCCGCAAGGGCGATTCCGTCGACTTCGTGGTCATGTTCATCCCGAACGACCCGTCGTACCAGGCCGCTCTGCAGGGCGATTCCGGCCTCTGGAACCGCGCGTTCGAGAAACGCATCCTAATCGTGAACCCGTTCAACCTGATGACGCTCCTCTACATCATCAAGGTCGCGTGGAACCGCATGGCGCAGGAACGCAACCAGCAGGAGATCGTGAAGACCGCCGAAACTCTCCTCGCGCGCGTCCAGCGCTTCTTCGCCGCGTTCGACGACGTCGGCCGCCAGCTCGAATCGACCGGAAAGAAGTATGAGGCCGCAGTGAAGGCGCTCAGCGGGCGGCAGGGCCTCCTCGGGTCCGCCGAAAAGCTCAAGGCGCTCGGCGTCCCGGCCAAGAAGGACCAGAAATTCCCCGAACGCTTCACCGCCCCCGAATTCTCCTCCGATCCGCTCTCCGTCCGCCTCATCGGCGAGGACACGGATGCGGAATCCGAACAGGAAGGCATTGGAACAGACGACGCCCCTGCGCTGTCTGATGAACTTGATCTGCCTCTGTCCGGCGCGGACGACGCTTCCGGCGATGCGGACGCAACCGACGAACCCTGATCTGAAAGACCGCCTGACATGAAACTTTTCTCCGTTTTCTTCTGCCTTTTCGCTTTCGCGGCCGGACTTTTCGCCGCGCCGCCTGTCAACGAGGATTCGTGGGTTCTTGCCGCGCAGGGAAATGATCTCGCGCTCTCGCTCACGCTGCCGGACAACGCGCACGCCTACGAAGCTTCGACCGGGCCCGTCCTGCCCGACGGTGTCGCGCCGGTCTCCGCCCCTGCCCCGAAACAGGAAAAGGACGCCGTGACCGGCGAACTCGATTCGTTCTACGTCGGGCCGGGCGTCATCACCTGGATTCTGCCTCAAACCGCCGCGGTCGACGGCAAGCTCAAGGTCAAATGGCAGGTCTGCGTCGGCGAAATGTGCTACATGCCCGGTTCCGCCGAGCTCGCCGTTCCCGGCGCGTCAATAAACAATGATAAAAAAGGTGAGGCTAACGGAGCATCCGCCTCAAATACTGAATCCGTCCCCGCCGCGTTCGAGCTTCTGCCGTTCGAACTGGTGCGTTCCGCCGACGGCTATCTCCCCGCCGAAAAGTTCCTCGGATTCCTCACCGGAGACGAATCGAAGTATTCCGCGTTCACGTTCGCGGGCAAAGGCTTCCTGATGATGCTCCTGCTCGCCATCCTCGGCGGCATCGCGCTCAACCTCACGCCGTGCGTGCTGCCCCTGCTCCCGGTCAACCTCGCCATGATCGGTGCGGGCCAGGCGTCCGGCAACGGCAAGCTCACTCGCGTGTGGCACGGCATAGCCTACGGCGCGGGCATCATGATCACCTACGGCTTGCTCGGCGTGATCTCGGTCCTCATGGGGACCACGTTCGGCGGCATCGACTCCAGCTGGATCTTCAACGCCGCCGTCGCCGTGATCTTCGTCGTGCTCGCACTCGCCATGTTCGACCTCTTCTCCATCGACTTCTCCGGCCTCGGCTCCGCGATCCGCCTGCCCGAATCCGCTCATTTCGGCGGCATCTTCCTGATGGGCGCGCTGTCCGCCGTGCTCGCGGGCGCGTGCGTCGCCCCGGTCCTCGCCGCCGCGCTCGTGCAGGCCGCGAAAATGGTCGCGCACGGCGATTATTACGGCCTCGCCCTGCCCTTCGCGCTCGGATTCGGCATGGCGCTCCCGTGGCCCGTCGCCGCCGCCGGGTTCGGGCTTTTCCCGAAGCCCGGACGCTGGATGATGCGCGTGAAACAGCTCCTCGGCGTGTTCATCCTCGGGCTCGCCGCGTATTACGGCTGGACCGCCTGGACCCTCTTCGCAGACGGCCGCGCCGAAGCCGCCGGCATGGCGTCCGCGCAGGAATCCGCCGGCGCGACAGCCGAAATCAACGCAGCGCTGAAGGAATCCGCCGCCACCGGCCGCCCCGTCCTCCTCGATTTCACCGCCGCCTGGTGCAAGAACTGCAAGGCGATGGAGCTTTCCACCTTCCAGGCCCCCGAGGTCAAGGCCGCCATGGACGGCATGATCTTCCTGAAAGTCCACGCCGACAAGCCCTCCGCCCCCGAGACCGCCGCGCTCATGAAGACGTTCGACGTCCCCGGCCTCCCCGCCTACCGCATCATCCGTCCTCAATAATCCACGCGGAATCCGAGGAGAAAACATAAATGACCAATTATGGATTGCAGGATCGTGTGGCTCTGATCACGGGGGCGAACAACCCGCGGGGAATCGGAGCGGCTACGGCCTTTGCTTTTGCCCGCGAGGGGGCTAAGGTGGTTTTGGTCTACAAGAGAATACCCCGGCCGTTTGACAGGAACAGGACGGACAGAAACGGGGCGGACCGGTATTTTGCTGCCAATGCCGGAGATGCGGAGATCGTGGAAGGAAAGCTCCGGGAAATGAACGCCGATTATATGGTCATGGAACGTGACATTTCCAACGAAGATGATGTCAAAAACATCTATGCGGCGGTTCTGGAACGATTCGGCAGAATCGATATTCTGGTCAATAATGCGGCGGACGGCGATATGGACGGTCTTGACACGATCGAAACGATCACGCAAAAAGTGATCGACGACACCTTTGCGGTCAATGTCCGGGGAAGCATCCTGATGACGAGGGAAATGATCCGTCACCGCGGCGACTATGGCAGGATCATCAACCTGTCGACGGATTCGTCACAGGTTTTCGCGGGCCAAATCACCTATGGCGCGAGCAAGGCGACTCTGGAAGCGCTTACCCGGAGTATCGCTCTCGAGGTGGCGAAGTATGGGATTACAGTGAATTGTGTTGCGCCGGGGCCGACCCAGACAGGATGGATCGACGCCGAGCTGGAAAAAGCAGTCGTTCCGTTGATTCCGATGGGGAAACTGATCCGGCCGGAAGACATCGCCGAAACGATCCTGTTTCTGGCAGGCGAGCAGGCGGGAATGCTTACGGGACAAGTCATAAAAGTATCCGGCGGGCATGCCCTCTGACTTCCCGTTCGCGGTCTGCATCAGCGATTAGTCCCCCCATGTCCGGCAGGCTCCGGGCAGGAGATCAGCCGAGACAGCCGATCGGGACGATATACACGCCGTCTTTTCTGCGATAGGCGTAATCCCCGATGCCGGTCAGGATCATCAGGAAGCGGATTCCACTTTCAACCGGCAACTTGTCGAGATTTCAACCGGCAACTTGTTGGGGTTTCAACCGGCAACTTATCAATCAACCCAATCATATTGCCCGGCTTGTTTTTATAATACTCGTGCCATCTTGCGGTCGATGACCAGTAACGCAGGCTGCATTGCAACCATGCTTTTCCTTGCATTTCCGGCATTTTCCGCTTGATTATTTGTTTGGGGCGTGGTATAATAAAGTTGTGATTCCTCAACCCCTCCATCAGCAACACCGTGAAAGGGCTGAAATGATGTCGAACACGAAAAAGAACAGAAATATCTACTTCGCCGTAATAACGGTCGCCGTGGTCGTTTTTACCCTCGGCGGAATCGGCGTATTGTCCGCGCAGGAATCGAACGCCTCTGCTTCGGCGTCAAAGAAGAAAACAGTGAAGACCGCGAATACCGTGAAGCCGCCGAAGCTCGCGAAGGAAACGTTTTCCTACATCTCCTCCGCTCAAGAGGTCCTGAAGGACGGCCGGGCATACAAGGCGGGCGAGGACCAGCCGTATACCGGTTATGAGTGGGTCAGGCGGGAGGATTTGCCGCTGCAGGCCGACAAAACGAAATATCCGGGCGATGATGTCCGCATCTTCCTGTATCATAAAGACGGGAAGAGCCAGTCGGGGAATTACCTGCGGTCCAAGTATGTCCCGAAGTATTCCGCCATCTGGGAAACGAAAAAATGGCAGGGCGTCACCACGGTTTCCATCTACTTGCTCCGGGATAATGTCAAAACCGCGATCTCCAACGACAATTTCTTCGACCTGAAGGACGAATGTTTCTACCTGAAATTCCGCCACAGGACAGCCGAGGATGGCGACGTCGACCGGGTCGAGCTTTTCGATCAGGACGGGACAAGAATCCTTTCCGCCGTTCACCGGAAGGACGGTTTCACCAGATTCGAGGTCGCCGGAGAGGACGGCATCTTCCGCAAGTTCACGATGAACCAGAAAACAGGGCGTCCCGACGGCCCGATGGAGGCGTATCACCCGAACGGAAAACTGTTTTATGAAACCGTTTACACGGACGGGGACCCCGGCTCCATTGTGGAGCTGTACGATCCCGAGGGGAAAAAGGCGTTCCGGCTGTATTTCGAGACGAATTCGTTCTCGGAGCGGTCCCATACGTCGAACCTGATCCTGGTGGAGGAATGGGACGAGGCGAACCACAGGTTCGTGGACCGGGATAAGGAGCATTTCAACATGTTCGTCAAGTTCTGCCGGCCGGCCGACGAGCTGATCCCCCGCGACCTTGAGGATGATCTGAAGATTCAGGCGAAAATACTCCTGCTGGAAACGCTCAAAGATACGGAGCTTTCCGACAAAAAGATGCGCGATCTGATCGAGGAGGAACTTCAGGAGCTTCTCGGCGGGAAAAAGAAGTGAGCCATCAGCAACACCATGAAAGCCCCCCAAAAAACATCCCTTTTGCGCTTGCTTTTTCTCTGCATCGGCAGTAAATTAGATTAACGCTCGAAAGAAGCGGCTCGCTTTCTCATAACTTCAAAACGAAAGGCTCCATCATGAAGTTGTCAGGCAGGAAAATACGGCGGATTCTGATCTGGTCTCTGGTCGCGTTCAACCTCGTAATCTGCGCGGGCTGCGGGCTCTCCGGGCTCGTCCTGCAGAGGAGCCTGAAACAGGGCGGCTACATGGAGTCGTGGAGCGCGGACGACGGGCGCGTGCTCTCCGGGCTGTCCTACGGCAAGGAAAAGGCGAACAAGTACGACCTGTATCTGCCGAAAGACCTCGACTCGAAGGCGGATGCGCCGCTCCTGCTGCTGATCCACGGCGGATCCTGGACCGAGGGGAAACGCGGCGACATCGCGTACGCCTGCAGGTACTACGCGAAACACGGCTGCATCACGGCCACCATGGATTATTCCCTGGTCTCGGACAAGAACCCGGACGTCACGATCAAGACCATGCTCGACGAGATCACAGCGTGCATCGCGGCGCTCAAGAAACAGCTGGAGAAAGAGGGGTACCACGCCCCGAAACTGGCGGTGGGCGGTTATTCCGCGGGCGGACACCTCGCGCTGCTGTACGCCTATTCCCGCGCCTCGGAATCCGCCATCCCGGTCGCGTTCGTGTTCGACAAGGTCGGCCCGGTGTCGTTCCACAGGGAATTCTGGGGCGACCGGATTGCCGCGATGCTGATCGGCTACGGCGCGCACATCCAGGTCGACCCGAAAAAGCTTGACACGCCCGAGATGAAGGCGGCGGCGGACAGCCTTTCCCCGCTTCATTTCATCGGCCCGAAATCCGTGCCGACCATTTTCGCCTATGGCGGGAAGGACGACCTGGTCAAGCCGATTCACCGCGACGAGCTCGCGAAGGCGCTGGAGGAGCATCACGTCCCGAACGTCCGCGTCGATTTCCCGAAGTCCAACCACGCGATGTGGGACGACCCGGACAGCACCGCGGCATTCCGCAAAGCCGTTCTCCAGTTCTGCGAAACGTACATGAACTGGAAACCGGTTGAGCAGAAGGAAGAGGAGAAATCCGCGGAGCAGAAGGAAGAAACGAAGCCCGCCGAACAGAAGGATGAGGAGAAACAGTCAGATCTGAAGGAAAAGAAAGCGGCGAAATAAGCCGTCTCATCTGTCCGTCTTCGTCACTAATATTCCGCCTCGTTCCATTTGGGAATGCCACAAATAAAACATCATAAAAAAAGCTTTTTTGCATGCTTGACATCCGATCAAAACATGCTATAGTACCATAAAAAAACTCCATTTTTTCTTAAAAAGCAATCCCCGCCTGACCGCGGCAGACGATTTTCCCTCATTTTTCACAAGGAGCAGACCATGACAACATCCAGCAGGAATCGGTCCGTTACGGAAAAATCCTCCTCCATTCAAAAAAACATCTCGAAAAGCATAGCGCTGACGCTGGCCTGCCTTTCCGCGGTCCTGTGGCTCGTTGCCTGCTCGGACGGTTCCCTGCCGCCGAAGGAAGGGGCGGAGCGGTGCCTGAACGAATTCTGCGAAGCGGTCAAAGCGGAGGACTGGCCGAAGGCGATCCGGTCGGTCGACATGGCGACTGCCGATCCCCTGCTGCTGAGTGTCTGGAACTGTGAAGCATATACCGAAGCGGAAGACCTCCTGAGCAAAGGCAAAAATCTGAAAAAAGCGCTCGATATTCTGGCGGAGATCCCGGACAGCAGCGAGGAATTCACGGGAATCCGGGAATCTCTCGCCACGCTCCCCGCCGCTTCGCGGAAAAAGATCACCGACCAGCTCCCGAGTATCTGCCGTTTCCTGCGCGAAGTCGATGCGTTCCAGCTGAAGATGTTCGTGCTTACCCTCTCCGAAGACAGGAAGTTTCTCGAGGCCTCGAAGGACCTTGTACGGCTTCAGCTCACATCCGCGGAGGAGCCCTTCGAAGCCGTCTTCCGAAAGAACGGAAAGGAATGGCGTCTTTCCTCGCTGGAACGCCGGCTGACGGCGGGGCGGGAAGCCCCCTCCGAAGTCGAACTAGTCTATGCGAAAACGATGGCGAAGAAAAAATACGATGCCGGTTCCCCGGAACAGGCGCTCGTGGATTTCTGGACCGCCGAATCGAAGCTGGATGTTGACGAGGTGCGGACTTTCCTCGCCGACGATTACATTAAGGTCGATGTCAACGCGGTCCGGAGGACGAAAGCCGAATATATCAAACAGGGACAGGGGCTCAAAGGCGATTCGCTCTACGAGTTTTTCCGGTCCGAGATCGAACACGCCGATGCCGAGACCGGCTGGACGGCATTTTCGGAGTACCTGAAGTCGCTCGCGGGAAGCGAGGCGGAAGAGTTCTTGATGGAGCATTACCGGAAACAGAACCGATCGGAAGGGAGAATGATGCTGCAGACCATGTCCGTAGTCCCGGACAGCCGCAAGGTCGAGGGCGACGACGCCTCGCTGGACGTTGCGTTCTATGATGCTCTCCATGGTCGCGCCGCAAAGCATGTCGAACTGGTCCGCAAGGACGGCAAATGGCTGATCCGAAAGGAGATCACGACGCTCATGCCGCCAGCGACCGCCGAGGAAAAGAAATCCATGGGCAAGACGCTGAAGCTGATGGGTGTGGCGTTCGACGATGAGGATGAAAACAGGTTCGCCGGCATCTACGACAACATTGACAAAGCGCCGCTCACCAGAAAAGGCGTCAAGGAGAAAGAATACAGGGCACTATGGGAGATACTGAAGACAGAGGACCGGCATGTCTCCTACGAAGTGGCGCGTTTCCTCTACGATCAGGACGACCTGTTCCCGGAGGATGTGAAGCAACTGAAGTTCAACGAGGATTCCCGCCTCGACCAGCTTGCCGCCAAGCTCCGCGATTTCTATTTCGTCAACGATCCGAACGCGGTCTTCCCCGAGGCGGACCAGGCGGAACAGGCGGAGAAATGGGGCACGCTCAGCCGCTTGATCGTGAGCAAGGCGGTGCTCGGCAGGTTTGTTTGGGGGCGTTACCAGAAGTATAAAGCAAGCTTCCAGGACCAGCTGCTGGCTTCCTGGCTCGAAAAGGCAAAGGTCACGGACGACAACGCCGACCTTGTCATCGACCTCTGGTCGAGCTATCCGCCGGACCCGAGGATCTACGACCGGATGAAACTGATCGACACCCTCGCAAAAAACGGTGCGCCGGAATGGGTGACGGAATTTCTGCGCGGCTGGACCTCCATTCAGATGGCATGGGAAGCGCGCGGCAAAGGCACGGCTTCGACCGTTACCGACGAAGGCTGGGATAAGTTCAGGAAATACCTGAACGACGCCGACCGCCATCTGGACCGTTCCATCAAGCTCAATCCCGACAACTACTTCGCATACTGCGAAAAGATCACGACCGCCATGGGGCACGGGACCTCAGCGCAGGAACTGGATAACTTCAAAAAAGGCATCGCGATCGCGCCGGAAGACGGTTCGCATCTGGGATACCTTCTGACCGCGCTCCTGCCCCGCTGGGGCGGGTCCCGCCGTGAGATGAAGCAGATCCTCCTGGAAGGCATGAAACTGGATGAAAACAAATCCCGCATCCCTCTCGTGTCATTCAACTACATCAACCTCGACATGTTCAACAATGAATTCGTGCCGCTCACGTTCCGCTCGTTCTACATGGACCCCGTCGTGCAGGATTGCGGCGAACGCCTCTTCGCGCAGGCGCTGAAGAAGAGCAAGGACGCCTATTACCAGAACGTGATCCGATTCGAACAGGCGCTGTTCTACCTGAACAGCCTCCGCTACGAGGATGCGCTCAAGGCGTTCGACAAGATCACGTTCAAGGGGAAGGAGCTCGACAAATTCCTGTACGACAACAGCGTGCTGAAATTCCAGACCAATTATCCCGTCGTCCCGATCTACGAGGACCCGAAAGCGGCGTTCGATCTCAGGCGAAGCGCCGTCGCGCCGATCCTCCGCAGGATCGAGCTCAATTTCGTGGCGGAAAAGATTCCGCCCGCGGTCGCGCGCCGTCAGTTGCTTTCGCTGGCGGAAACCGACGAGGCGAAATCCGATCCGTCCATACGTAATTCCCTGATCGACCTCGCCGTCGCGTGGGGCGAACCCGAACAGGCAGGCGCGAATTACAAGACTGCCCAGAACCATTCCGGCCCCGCGTGGGAATGCGCGTGTTTCATCGCCAATGCGGACCGCATCCGTTTCTTCTTCGATCACGATTACGACGTCGGGGCGGCGCCGCATTTCTTCCTGCGCGCCAGGTATCATGCCGGGGTCACGCTGGACGCTTCGAACCGGTCCAAGCTCGAACAGATCCGCAGGATGATCGCTGCCGAAGCGAAAAAATACTGGAAATACGTCGTGGACGATACCGACCCGGAACAGACGATCGAGGTGGAATACGATTCGCCGCGGATCGATTATGCAATGGTCGCAAAAGCCGCAAAGTCCTCCAACAGGGACCTGCTGGTGGTCGAATATGAGTCCATCCACAAATTCATATTCAATCTCAACGGCGACGCACTGACCATCGAACCGTTCCAGTACGCGCCGCTGCCGACCGTCGTGATGGTCAACGGGAAGCCGTGGACCAACCTGTCGAAGCCGTTCCGCCTTCCGATCAAGCCCGATCTCTCGCACGGCTTCTCCATGCTTCTCCGGGGCGCGTCGAAGTGGGACACGCAGGCGTTCTGCGACGGGGACAAGCATGCGGAACTGCTGATCTGCCCCGAATATGAATTCGACCGTGCGAAGATGGCGTTCGCCGTCCTGTTCGGTTCGAACGCCCTTCCCCCGGCGCCCCAGCCCCAGAAGCACGCGCAGCAGGTGATCGGCGGACTCAACCCGAAACGCGTGAACTCCGTTCCCTTCGACCCGGAAACGATGAACGGTGAATCGGTCGAAAAACGGAAGAAGTCGATCGTCTTCGAGGGGAAGATCGACGGCGCCGGGCTCTTCACATTCAGCGGGAACAAGGTCACGTACAAGCATTCGTCGTTCGATTACCCGGACTATATCAGGATCAACGGCGTCACATGGGACAACCTCAACGTCCCGTTCAAGCTGGATTTTACCCCGGACTACTCCAGGACGAAAGTCGTCGAGATGAACGGCCGCAACGAGATCCGGTTGAACTACACGCAGGACAAACTGGAACTCTTCATCAACGACAGCGAGGCATCCCGCGCCGAATATCGCGTCTCCATGTATTTTGAGGACAATTGAACAGTCTGGAAAGGAACCGGAACAATGAAATCCGCACGCTCGATTTACAGATTGTTTGCCGCCGTCGCCGCCGTCTTTTTCGTGTTCCTCGGCGCGGGGTGCAGGCATGATGCGTATAATTCCGACGGCGAATGGGCAAGCGTGCCGATCACACCGGTCAACATCGGGCCGTATTTGCTGCCATTTGGAGAAGAAGATGTCACCACCTACGGCATTTCCACGGGATTGGCGACAAAAAAACCTTGACTCGTATGGGATTTTTGTCCCGATTTTTGGAACTGTTTTCTATGGCATGAACTACGGCATAGCATGCAGTCTGGTTTGCGGCAGCAACGAGGCATTCAACGGGATCGCGGCCGGCGTGATTGGGGGTGGGGATCACAATGGTATTTCCATCTTTCCGATCGATTTCGGGAGCGGCACAAACGGACTGTCCGTTGAAGGCATTACGATCGGAAAGGGGTTCAACGGAATAGACTTTTGTCTTTGCAACATTTACGGGACAGGGTGGGGAGCCGGACTGCAAATGATCGGAGTGGATTTTTCCACGCATGACGACAGCAAAATAACAGGCTGCCAGATCGGGGGGATTCTGACCTCCGCCGTTCGCGGCGCGCAGATCGGTGCAGTCACATATAATCCGAAGGTCGGAATCAATCGCGGGAGATCGTTCGGGAAATGCCTGAATTTAGGCGTTATGAACCTCGATTTGACGGAGGGCTTCCAGGTCGGGGTGGTCAACAACACCTCGGAAGGAAATCCGGTTCAGATCGGACTGTTCAACACCACGTTTGAGGGCAGCCCGTTCCAGATCGGCCTGCTGAACATCAACCCGAACGGATTCCTCCCGATCTTCCCGTTCTTCAACTACAGCGTCAAAAAAGGCGCATTCGAACGCGACCGGGAATCGGAAACCGGGTTCTGACGCCCGAATTCAACGGGAAGACGCTGGTTTCTGTTCGTGTTTCTTCAGGGATTCGTCCAGCACGGCCAGTAGTTTTTCGCACATCCTGTCGCAGGCGTCGGGATCGTCCGTTTCCATTCCGCGCCAGACATGGGCATCGTAAACGTCTTCGAACGCAAGTCGCAGCGCGAGGCGGTCTTTGCTCGGAATGATCCGCTCGCACACGGCATTATGGAATTCCCAGAACGTGTCGTATTTGAACTGCCGCCACCCCAAATCCGAGTCGCTTTTCCCGAGATAGAATTCCGCGATGCAGTTGCACGCCGCGCAGCCGTAGAACAGCAGCAGGAACGGGAGCGTTTTGAACTTGAACCGGACATCCGCGGCCAGGACGCCAAGCAGCAGAAACCACCCGATGAGCACGAGGACAAAGCGGACGACCAGCGTTCTTTTGATCGCGCTCAATTCCGCCTGAGCCGATGCCGGGAAGTGTTTTTCCACGGTCCCGGTCCAGATATCCTTCGCGGAAAGGTCCGCCTCCCCGAGCGCAGCCTGAACGTCGCGGACATATCCCTGCGCGGCGCCGCGCGCCTTCATGTTCACCTCGAACGACGCAAGTCCCATGAATCCCGCGACCAGCGACACCTGCGTGAGGAGCAGCAGGCAGGCGAACAGGACTTTCCGTATCCGCGACCACGGGTAGTCGCATGGTTCCCGCCGGAACAGCCAGGTGAAGGTCAGCAGCGCCGGAATGTAAAGAAGGGGAAGAAACATTTCAGAGCCTCATTTTTCGGTTATCAGATACTATAGTTCGCGCTCGCCGAAAGTCAAGCGAATCTGCATGGACAATGCAGTTTTTCTGTAGTTTCCCTACAGATGCTTGTTTCCCGATCGGTCAGTCGCGGAACGCGTCCCGGATCCAGTCCATGACCATTTCGATGTATTTGTCGAAGAGATTGCCGCATCCGAGGTGACGCGCAACCCTGTCCATAGTCAAATAGATGACCAGCAGGATGATAAATATCCAGAAAAGCCACTGCCAGATCAGTTTAACGATGTCCATGAGGAAGTCAACCATAACGCCCCCGTATCACAAAAAGCCGGACGGCATCCGCGGCAGAAAGAAATAATCGTAGTCAACTATGGAGGGCAACGGCTCGCCGGGCTTCATCTTCAGGCCGCCCCAATAGCTTCTGCCGATGATAATGGTCGGGGGACGTCCATCTTTCGGATCAAGTGTAAAAGTAATGCTGCCGTCTGCCTCCTGTTTCCAGGTTCCCTTGAAAATGAACGCGCCGCCCGCGTTGGCTGGTCCTCCCACTTCATCGTAAAGGACGAAGAAACAGGTGTAATCGGCCGTCACGACAAACATGGCATTCGCGTCATGATGCAGGCACGCATACTGCCGCGCCCGGTACACGCCGACGGGCGTCCCTCGCGGGACAAACCGTGCCGCCACGAACACGCCCGCAACCAGCACCGCCAGCACGACCACGAAGATGCAGAACCGTTTGCCGAGGTCGATTTTGATGTGGATTTCCTTTTTCCGCTCCGGCGGCTCCCCTGCCCCGTTATGTTCGTTTTTTGTGTCCTGTTCTGTCATGATAAGCTCAATACCCCGTTATGATTCTTCTTCGTCTATTATGATAGCATATTCCATACGAAAAAGCAAGGTAAAACGGATGAATAACACCGAAAAACTCCATCCTTTCAGACTCGCGGTCATTCGATTTCCTGATCCGACCACCTTTTCATGGTCCGGACGACCAGGAGCAGTTTGGATTCCGGCGAAAAACACAGGTAGGTGCAGGAATAATCCGGGTCGTCGCGGGTGACGAAATACCGGCAGTCCGCGCCCGGCGGCGTTCCCGCGAGCTCCAGATAGACCTTGTCGATCTCAGCCGTGGAATCGTACATCTGATGAAACTTTTTGTCGTCTTCCAGTTCAGGCGAATCCAGTGGAATGAACTTATATTCCGGCGCGTTCATGTGCTCAATGTTGGAAACGACGTCCGCATCCGTCCGCACGAGCACATACGCCGTGCTGGACCGGAAGAGATTGTCGTCGATGGGCCCGAGTTTGCGCACGACCACTTCATATTGATCCCCCGCCACGTATTTGACGAAATCGGGGACGGAACCAAGCCGTTCGGGAATCAATGCAAAGAAAACAAATACGGACACCACAAGCAAGCTGACCGCGATGAACGGGATACTGAGGAGGAAGAACAACTTGTCGAAGCCGTGGTTCACCACATATCGTTTCGGCGCGGCAGGCGAAGTCTGAGCGGCGGACGAACTCTGCGAGCTCGGCGCGGCAGTCCGATCTGTCATTGTTTCAGATTTGTTTTCCATCGTTTTCATTTACCACCATATGTGAGATATGCGGACAGAATAAGGACAAACGGGAAGAACTGCACCAGAAGATTGACGGCGAAAACCGCCGTGGTCCACCACAGAACGCTGTTCATGCGGATGCAGAAGGGATAGACCAGGACAAACAGGATGAACAGAGGAAAGCATAGAAGGTAAAAACATGAGAAAAGACTCGCCACGGGGATAACCCCAAGCAGAGAACAGATGTCGCACAAAGGCAGCAGAAGGGTCTGCACGGTCAGCAGGATGCAGAACGGCGCCAGCCGACGACGTGTTTCCGGGTCCCCGCATCCGGCAAACATCCCCCAGCTCACGATGACGGAGATGCCGCTGACCGCGGTGGCGACCAGGCCGGGCCACCATTGGTAGAGGGAACCGGGGTTCATGGAATCGAACGCCACGACGGTCGTCGCGAAGACCAGCCCGAAGGCGCAGAGCGCATTAATCGCTTTCGTATGGTTCATGGTCTTTCACCTCGGATGATCGTTTCCTGGAGTAATTGAAGAACGGAAGGAACGGGATGAATGCGTTTTCGTTATAGTTCAGCAGCCCGATCTGAACGCCGGAACGGCATGAATTGAACAGCCCGAACTGGACCACGGATTGCGGATCGTCCTCTTCAGTCCAGTCCGCCGCATAGGAGTAGTTGAGCAGGGAACAGTAAACGCCCTGCCGCTGTCTCCGGCAAATCCCCAACAGGGAAAACGAAACGCCGTTGGATTCGATTGGCGCACCGAGAAGCGAAAACGATACGCCGTTGCATTCCATCGGCGCGCCGAAGAGCGAAAACGAAACACCGTCCTGCCGCAGGAGATTCACGCTGAAGGGGAAATCATATGTCCCCGCGCCGATCAGGGAAACGCCGGAAACGAAGGTCTTCGGCCGCGCCACTGCGCCGAGAAACAGTCCGTTCGTCCGGTGGAGCCGGGGCGACACGAGAAAACAATGAATGCCGTTGACCTGTTCGATCTCAAATAAAAACTCCCGTTCCAACGGCGGTCCGTTCCAGCGTTCTCCCATTTCGGACGCCGGCGCGAAATTGAG
Source organism: Victivallales bacterium (assembly GCA_045114235.1). GTDB lineage: Bacteria > Verrucomicrobiota > Lentisphaeria > Victivallales > UBA1829 > UBA1732. The sequence continues at coordinate 2,597 of JBGUKB010000144.1, read as the reverse complement.
GTAGACGCCGTTCACATCGTACGTCGGGAAAAGAAAACAGTCGAAACAGCTCGCATTGAACGGCAGATACGCGCCCGGCGAGAAGGAATCCGCGTCGATCAGGACCGTCCGCATCTTCTGCTTGAGCTCGGAATCCGGCCCCTCGCCTCGCCCCTCGGCCTGACGGGTCTGCTCCGGCACGTTTTGACGTTCCTCTCCTTCCCAATCCTCCTCAACTTGAACGGAACGGCACGCGGAAACGAGGAGTGAAAGCAGCAGAACCGTACAAATACGGCCCGCATCAAAAAGCTTACGTTTCGTTTTCATGCTCGACATGCTTTCAAGCCCCAGTTTTTCTTTATAAAACGCGAGACTTTACTCCCCCTCGGGATCCGGGAAATGCCGTTTCATGAACCCTTCGGCGGCGCTTTCTCCGTTTTCGGCGGCTTTCCGGAACCATTTGTCCGCTTCCTTCATGTCCTTATCCTCCACAAACAACAGGATCGCGAGCTCGAGCTGCGCACTGGCGAAATCCTGTTCCGCCGCCTTGCGAAGCCAGATGCGGGACAGCGTCCGGTCCTGTTTCACGCCGTTTCCTTCTCCGTAGCATTCCGAAAGCAGTGTCTGCGCCTCGGGATCGCCATTTTCCGCCGCCTTGCACAGACCGTCGATCGCCTTACCGAACCATTTGTCCGCTTCCGCTTTCCCCGCTGCCCCGCCATAATTTTTCAGACAGCAGAAGCCGAAGGCGCACTGCGCTTTCGGATCGCCCTGTTCGGCGGCCTTGCGGAGCCACTCGATCGACTCCGTGTCGGGCGTTTTCTGATCGGCCTGTCTAAAAACGGACATGAGGCGTTTGACCGTGGCGCCGATTTCCGGCGACTGGGACTGAACGGACGAGTCTTCTTTTTCCCCGGCTTCCTTCCCCGGGAACAGTTCGGCGAGGAGCTTTTTCGCGGTCGGATTGTCCCGTTTCGCGGCCTTGCGGAGCCAGCGTTCTGCCGAATCCCGGTCTCCGGCTTTCAGAGCAAGTCGCGCCAATGCGACCTGCGCCCGGTCGTTTTCCTGTTCGGCGGCCTGAAGCCAGGCGACCGCCATGGTGTCGTCCTGACTGACGCCCCGCCCCTCCTCGTAACAGACCCCCAGCCAATACTGCGCCTCATGATCGCCGTTCTCCGCGCGTTCCGGCAGACCCTTGGACGAATACTTCGCGCTGCCGGCCATCGCCTTCTTGAAATAATCCCCCGCCTTGGCGGGATCTTCCGTCACGCCGAGCCCGTGCGCGTAGCAGATGCCAAGCGCGCATTGCGCATACGGGAGATCCTGTTCGGCGGCCTTGAGGAACCATTTCACGGCCTCCTTCATATCCTGTTCGACGCCGTAGCCTTCCATGTAGCAGACGCCGAGCCCGTACGCGTTGTAGTCATCGGTATGACCGGCGCCCTTGCGGAACCATTTCGCGGCTTCCGCCCGGTCCTGTTCGACGCCCAGACCGTCCCGGTAACAGACGCCCAGCATGTACAGCGCCTCCGAGTCGGGAATAAACTGTTCGGCGGCCTTGCGGAACCATTTCACGGCCTCCGCACGGTCCTGCGTAACGCCGTATCCCTCGAAACAACAGATGCCGTACATCCGCTGTGCAAAATTCCCCTGTTCGGCGCCTTTGCGGAACCATCGCGCGGCCTCTTTCATGTTCATCTTCTGTTCTTCTTCGAAATAGATCCGGCCCAGAAGAGTGGGAGCCATGGTGTTTCCCTGCGCGGCGGCCGCACGGTACCACTTGATCGCCTCGTCAATCCTGTCTTCCGTCATGCACGTGTAGGCATAAAGCGCCTGCGCTTTGTCATGCCCCAATTCGGCGGCCTGACGCAAACACTCCACGGCCTTTTCCGATTCGTCATTCGATTCGTATTCCTCGTACTGAAGATACAGTTCCTCAGCCTTTTTCCGGTCCGCATCTTCCGGTGCTTCGGTCTTTGTCTCCTCCGCCTGCTTATCCGTTTTGTTCGGGAGCTCAATTCCATAGGCGGCGGTCCCGGTCAGGAAGACCGCGACGACCGCGAGAAAGATATTTTTTCTGCTCGTTTTCGTGTTCGACATCATTTCAGTCCTTTCACTGTGTTGCTGTTAAAAGGCTTCGAATCTATATAAAAATAGCACGTTTCTTCTTTTTTGTCAAATAGTAAAAAAGGTTATTTTTTTGTTTATTTACTAAACTATTGACTTCCTGCCCGAAGCATTTGGGCTGTCCCTTCGGGGGTCGCTGCGCTCCTCGGTGAACTCGTTGACACGAGTTCGATACTTTTTTATTACCGCGAGTCGCGCACAGCAAATGCTTTTATAGTTTTTATAGGTCGAATAGGTCCTATACGACCTATTCTTTTCAAAGTCTTTGGGGAGGATAGAAATACGGGCACAAAAAAAGGAGCCACCCCAAGGGGTGCTGATTCAGTGCCCGGCTACGCTCGGGCACGAAGGGATCCGGGCGCAAAAAAAAGAGCCTGAATCGGATGAACGAATCAAGCTCCTAGGAAAAGAAATCCGGCATCGAACTACTCTCCCACAGTCAAATATGCAGTACCATCGTCGCTGGGCCCCTTATCGATCGTGTTCGGGAT
>JBGUKB010000143.1:0-13060 GCA_045114235.1 Victivallales bacterium | reverse complement strand
GCCCAGTCGAGCAGGCCGGAGACGTCCACGGTGGAGATGATGACGCCGATGCTGCCGGTCATGGTGAACTTGTTCGCGACGATCTTGTTCGCGCCGCAGGCGACGTAGTAGCCGCCGCTGGCCGCCATCGTGTTCATCATGGCGACGACGGGCTTGCCGCAGAGCTTGAGCTCGTGGTAGATCTCGTCGGAGGCGGTGACTTCGCCGCCGGGGGTGTCGAGGTCGACGATGATCGCCTTCACGTTCGCGTCGTCCTTCGCGGCGCGGATGAGCTTGACGATCTGTTTGGAGTTCGCGATGACTTCGCCGAAGCTCTCGGCGTCGCTGGTGATCGTGCCCTTCACGTCGATGACGGCGATTCGGTTTTCGGCATTCTCATTGCCGCTGATGAATTCGGTTGTGTAGTCAGCCGAGGCGGTCTTGAGCGCTGCGCCGGATTCGCCGATCACGCCCGCGACGGCGCCGATCAGCACGAAGAGGGCGATGAATCCGAGGAAGCAGACGACAACGAAGACGCCGACCGCGATCAGGCAGCCGCGGAGAAATCCGCCGGAAGAATTGGAGCTCATGGTTAAGGTTTCCTTTCTGGTTTTGTTTGATATGATTTTGAATTGGGTTCTTTTGTTAAATCGTGCTCGGGACTAAGGCTTCGATCCGCATTTCTCCCCGGATCCGCAGCGCCTCCGCCCGGTCGAACCCGGCGGCGTACTGCGTCAGGCAGCTCGCGCATGCCGCCGCGACACCCGAGGTGAAAGCCTGCACCGGATCGGCGCCAGCGAGCAGTTCGGAGAGCATCACGCCGGAGCAGACGTCGCCCGCGCCGATGGGGTTGCGGACGCCGGGAAGAGGCGGGACGGAGATGCGATGAACGGAGCCGCGCTGAACGATGAACGCATGCCCCGGACCGTCCGTGATGGCGGCGCACCGGAGCGGAAAGCGGTCCAGCAGGGCGAGCGCGGCGGATTCCGGGTCGGACGCGCCGGTCATGGCGAGGAGTTCGCCGCTGTTGATCTTCAAATACTGGACTCCGGCGGCGAGCGTTTCCTCGAATTGAGCCACGGAATCCATCAGGACGAGTTTCCCGGCGCGAACGGCCTCCGTGGCGAGTCCGGCGTAGAAACCGTCCGGCGTGCCGTTCGGGAGCGTGCCGCAGAGCGCCAGCGCATCGGCGGAAGGAAGTCCGGCAAACACGCATTCCGTCAGGAAGTCCGCATCGTCGCGGGCAATGGCAGGCGACGGTTCGATCAGTTCGGTCATAGTGGCGCATTTCCCGCACAGGACCGTGGTGCAGCAGCGCGTTTCGGATTCGATCTCCCGGCTGACGGATTCGATGCCTTCCCGGCGGAGCCAGGATTCGAGGTCGCGTCCGTTCGCGCCGCCTGCGAACTGGTAGACGACCGGGCTTGCCGTTCCCCATGTGCGGACGGCGCGGGCGAAATTGATCCCCTTGCCGGATGCCCGGCAGTCGCGTTCCTTCGCGCGGTTGACCTCGCACGGACGGAATTCATCGAATGCGAGCGTTTTCTGCCAGGACGGATTCGGGCCGCAGACGAGGATGCGCGGGAGCTTGTTCATGGATACGCTCATGGGACGGTTCCCTCCTCGGGCGCGGGTTCGCCGGGGGCGGACGCGGCGTCCTGCCGCATCGCTTCCAGTTCGCGGATCTTCCGTTCGCGTTCGCCCTGGGATTCCGGCGCGAGCGGCCCGATGTCGGTATTGTAGACATTGACCGCGGCATCGTAGTTTCCTTCTTCGATGAGGCGGGCGGCTTTCCCGTTCAGGGAATCCATGAGTTTTGCTACGGCCTCATCGGAAGCTTTTTTGAGTTCGGAAATGAGGTTGAGCGCCTCCACTGCGTACTCTTCGGATTCGGTGAAAGTCTCCAGGTCGTCGATGGCTTTTTTGAACCCGAAACCGTCTTTCATGGCCTGCGCGGCGGCTTTCCTTGTCTCCTCGAACAGCCCGGACGCCTGCGCGTCGATGCTCTCCCCGGCGATCGTGATCTCGGCGTCGAGCGCCTTCGTGGACGGTCGCCTGGACGGGAGGCCCGGTTCCCCGGCGGGTACGTCGAACCCGGACGGCTCCTGCATGGATCCTTCCCTGTCCTGAGGCGAGGAAAGCCGATTTGCTGGTTTCGATGCGGAGCACTCCTTCAGAATGAGCAGACCCGTGCTTGTCAGGATCAGCAGGACGAGCACGGCGGCGACGGCGGGAAGAAGAGGCGAACGTTTTTCCTCGGCGGGACGGCCGATCAGCGTAGGTGCCCCGACGAACGGGACCGCGCCGCACGTGGTCGAGGGAAGCGGGGCGTCCGCGAGGAACGCCTCCAGGTCCGCAAGCAGTTCTTCGGGCGAGGAATAACGGTCGTCCGCCTTTTTCTGGATGCAGTGCATGACGATGTAGTCGAAGTCGACGGGGATGCCGTGCATGTAGGTGCTGGGGACGAGCGGTTCGACGGAGATGTGCATGTGGCGGAGTTCGGCGCGGGTCTGCGTCTCGAAGGGCAGGCGTCCGGTCGCGAGCTGGTACAGGGTCACGCCGAGCGAATAGATGTCCGAGCGGATGTCGCAGGATTCGGTGTCGATGTACTGTTCCGGGGACATGTATTCGAGCGTGCCGAAGCTCGTTTTGCGCGCCGATTTGTCCGGGGCGATTTCGTCCAGGACGAGCGCGCCGTTCCCGGCGGCGGTCGACGCGTCGAGTTTCGCGAGGCCGAGGTCCGTGAGCTTGTACTGCCCGTCGGCGGAGAGCATGATGTTGTCCGGCTTGATGTCGCGGTGGACGATCCCGAGCCCGGCGGTCACGACGAGCGCCCGGCAGACATCCGCGCCGATCTTCGCCGTCTCCTTCGCCGAGAAGAAGCCGTTTTTCTGCATGCTGTCCGCCAGCGTGCCGCCGGAAAGGAACTCCATGACCAGATAGGGCACGCCCTTCGCGTCTTTGCCCGTCTCATATACTTTGACGATGTTCGGGTGGTCCGCTTTCGCGTAGGCTTTTATGGCGTGGAGGAACTGGTCGCGGGTCGGCTTGTCGGAAGCGTATTCGGGGAGGAGCGTCTTGATCGCGACGGGGATGCCGAGGTCGGGATGGATCCCCTCGTAAACGCAGTTCAGCGCGCCGCGTCCGAGGTAGCGCACGACGGTGTAGCGTCCGATGGTCTCGGGCGGCGGCAGGTCGGGCAGGGAAAGCTCCTCCACGACCGTGGAACCGTCGATGCGGAACGTGGCCTTGCAGGAACAGACGGCGATCCTGCCATGATCGACATGGGGGATCTCGCTGATTCTCTGGCACTGCGGACAACGTATTTTCATGGCGGGATGGCGGGAGTTTTTATTTCTTGGAACGGGCGGTTTTCAGGGAGTCTTCGATGAACGCGATGACGTTGGCGGCGGCTTTCGGCTGCGCCATGGCGAGCGCGCCTTTGCCCGCCTCGCGGAACCTGCCGGGATCGTCCAGGAACTCGGCGAGGATGCCGCGGAAGACGGTCGGGGAACATTCGGCGTTCGGGACGATCCGGGCGGCGCCGGTCTGCGCCAGCAGGCGCGCGTTGTCGTCCTGGTGGCCTTCGGCCGCGTACGGATACGGAATCAGCACGGCGTACCGGCCGAAGATGGCGAGCTCGGAGACGGTGCTTCCGCCCGCCCGGCAGACCACGAGGTCCGCCGCCATGTAGAGGTTCTGCATATCCGAGGCGGATTCGAGCGTGAGCGCATTGACGCCGCATGCGGAATACTTGTCGTGGATGGCGTCGTATTTGCCGGGGCCGGACAGGTGGATGACCTGAAGCGACTTCGCGCCGGGGTGGTCGATCGGGATCGTGAAGTTTTCGTTGATGGCCGCCGCGCCCAGCGAGCCGCCGAACACGAGGACGACCGGGCGGTCGGGCGAAAACGAAGTGCCGCGCGTGGCGTTGATGCGGGCAATCGCCTCCTCCTTGGACGCGGGGACGTCCTCCAGCAGCGCCTTGCGGAGTGGGAGCCCGGTTACGGCTGAGGGGCAGTGCAGCGTGTCGGCGTTGACGGCGGGGAAGGAGAGGGCGATGCCGGTCGCGATGCGGCTGAAGACGCGGTTGGACTTGCCGATGCGGGCGTTGCCGTCGTGCAGGAAAAGCGGGATGCCGCTGCGCCAGGCGGCGACGGATGCCGGGATGGACGGGAACGCCCCCATGGAGAGGACGGCGTCCGGCTTGAACTCGCGGAAGATGGCGCGCGCCTCGTGGACGCCCTTCATCTGCTGCGACAGGAATTGGAGCGCGCCGGACGGGTCTTTCGCGAGCGGGGCGCAGGAGACGCGCCGGTATTCGATCCCGTTCTTTTCCGCGGTCTTCGACTGTTCCTCGAAGTGCTTGCCGCCGAGGATGAGCAGAGGGCTCCCTCCCGCGTCGCGGAACGCGCATGCCGTGCTCAGGCCGGGGTTGAAGTGGCCGCCCGTGCCGCCGCAGCTGATGATGAGTCGGTTCAGTTCCTGCATATTCTTTTCTCCTGCTTCAAGATGATTGCCGTATGCCGTCCGGGGCGGCTGAACGTCCGATGCGGAGGCGTTTCTTCGCCCATGCCAGCAACTTGTCCTGGTAGTCCGGGACGGCGGAATCGATCGCCACGGCCGCGACGCACGCCGCGGCGACCAGGCAGGCGAGCAGATTGCTGCCGCCGTAGCTGATCATGGGGGCGGGCATGCCCTTGGTCGGGAAAGCCGCCGTGATGACGCCGATGTTGATCAGCGCCTGCATGCCGATGAAAATGCTCATGCCGAACGCGATCAGCATGCCCTGGCGCGTGCGCGCCTTCACGCTGATGCGCAGTCCGACGAACACGAGGATCAGGTACGCCACGATCACGGTCAGAAGCGTGATGAAGCCGAGCTCCTCGCCCACGATGGACAGGATGAAGTCGGTGTGGTTTTCCGGGAGGTACATCAGCTTCAGGCGGCTCTCCGTGAAGCCGACGCCGGTCCAGCCGCCCGAACCGAGCGCCAGCAGGGAGTTCCACAGCTGGTAGCCGGAGGTCATTTTGTATGATTCGGCGTCCATGAACACCGTGAGGCGGCCCCAGCGCATCGCGTCGAACTTCTGGATGACGAGGACGGCGACTGGCGGCAGGATCAGCGTGAACGGCAGGATGTACCGCAGGCGCATCCCCGCCACGAAGAGCATCAGCAGATACAGCGAGCCGAGCAGGACGGTCGTGCCCAGGTCTTCGCCCGCCAGGACCAGCAGAATGGTCGGACCGACCCAGACCGCGCTCGGGACCATGACTTTCCAGAAGGGTTCGCTTTCCAGTGCGCGTGTGCGCAGAGCCAGAAATTTCGCCAGGAAGAGCGTGATGATGACTTTGCCCAGCTCGGACGGCTGAAGCGTGAAGCCCGCGACCTGGATCCACCGGCGCGCGCCGTTGATCGGCTTGCAGAAGAGCGCCCAGATCAGAAGCACGTCCAGCACGAGTATCATGACCGGGCTCCAGTCGGAGAGGCGTTTGCTGCCGAGCAGAACCGTCCCCGCGCCCGCGACCAGGCCGATGATCATCCACATCAGCTGTTTTTTGAAGTAGGAGCTGCCCTGCGTGACGAACGAGGTGGAATACAGCATGATGAGGCCGAAAAGCGTGATCATGAACGCGAAAAGAATAAAGACCGCGAGCTCGGGCAATGCCGGTTTTTTCGGCGGTTCGATGGGCTGCGCGTCGGGCTGCGGCTTGATGGGCTGACGGATTTTCATGTGTTATATAAATACTGCGCGTGAGAGGTCCGGAAAAAAACAGATATGATAACCTAATCCAAAATCGCCGCAGTACAACCCGAAAACCGACTTTTTTTTTAAAAAAGTCCGAAAAAATATCCACGGACTCGTTTTTTGCTTGAAATCCGGTGTCCGGCGGACCATATTAATTACATTCCGTCCCCTTTTTCAGACTGTGTCCCGAGACCCGGCGTTCCCGGCGCTCCGGTCCGCAGAAAACGATCCTTCCGAGCCCATGAAACCGAACTTCATCCTGTCCATCCTCTGCCTGATGCTCTGCGCCGGAGCCGTGTCCTGCCGTTCCACCGCGGCTGCGGACGTTGAAACGGTCGGCGCCTCGGAAGTCATGGAATACGAAGACTGTGTTTTGTCCGGGCCGTACATGCTGGTGACGGCGGATACGCTCGAAACACTCCCGGAAGCGGTCCGGGACGAGGCGAAAAAACATTGCGGCAAACCGGGGACCGTGGTGGCCGCGTCGAGCCTGCGCCCGCGCTATTTCCGCCTGATCCGGCGGCAGGAACGCCTTCTGCTCGGAAGCGACGACGTCCTGGCTGAGAGGAACACGGTGTTTTTGAGCGTGATCTCCGGCCTCGGCGAGGCGGCGGATTCCGTTCGGAGCATCGCGGTCGAAAACCCGGATTCGCCCGAGCCGTGGAACCTGGGCGTTTTCATGAAGCGTTACCCCGGGCTTGCCGACCGTATCGCCGGGCTGCCGCCCGACGACGAGCGGCTTGATGCTCTCAGAGCCGCCGCCCGCGAGCTGCTGAGCCGCGGCTCGACGCGGATCATGCTGGAACGCCATTCGAGGGAGAAAGATCCCGCCGCGGTCGGGGCCGCCGTTCAAGCCGAACAGGAACAGATCGGTGTTCTTGAAGAGATGTTGAACTCGAAATAAGCTTTGTTCGAGGATACAAAAAAACGCACGGCTGTTTGACTGGCAAACAACTGTGCGTTAGTTTTTTTGCGTGAGGCGGTTTGTGCTCAGTGCGGCGAAGCCGTCGAACCGGAAACGGAACTTGCCGACGTTTCCGACGGAGACAGCGCGGCGACCGTCAGGCACGCCGCCGCACGGCCGTCCGGGCAGTCCAGAAACCGGAACGACTCCGGGATGAACACGGCGTCGCCGGACTGAAGCCCCTCGGCCGGGAACAGTTCCTGAAGCGCGTCGAACCTGCCGAGCGCGGCGGCTGTCCGGGCGTCGTTGGTCCCCGCCAGCACGTCGACCAGGATCAGGTGGAACAGCTGGCGGCGCGTGAGCGTGCTGTCCGTGTAGATGCCGTCGCCCGCGAGGATGAGCACGCAGGGCGGACGGAGCCCGGCGGGCAGGGACCTGGCCTGGACCGCCGTTTCCGGCGTTCCGGCGGTCACGAACCCGACGGCGGGAAACGTATCGGCGACGACGGCTTTCAGGGCGTTCGCGACGGTGAGCGTGGCGGCGTTCATTGGCGCACCTCCGGCGTGTTTTCGGCGCGCTTCAGCGAGATCCCGAACCGGGCGGAGATCTCCGCGGGATCGGCGTCGAGTCCGGCGCGGTGAAGCGTCTCGACGATGCCCGCGAAGACGGCGCGGTCCTCCTGCGCGGAGTTGCGGAACCGGAGGACCGGCACGGCCGCCGCGTCGCCGAAATTGAACTTGGTCCAGGGGACAGCGAGCTGGGAACGGACGGTCGATTCGATCGCGCGTGCGTCGGCTTCCAGCAGGTCGCCGCGAACGCGGGACTGCGCGTCGCCGCCGGAGAGTCCGCCGGATTCCGAGGAGCTGGCGAGCTGGCCGAGGATGACCTTCGTAATCGCCTTCGAGGTGTACTCCAGAAGCTTGAAGTAGACGTCGCCGCCCGAGTTCGACGCCTGCAGGAGCTCCAGCTCGGTCGACTTCGTGAACACGCCGCCGCCGTTCGGCCCGAAGCTGCGGATCAGGTTCCGCATCACGCCGCGTTCATTTTCCCATGCGCTGCGGTCGACCTTCGCCACCACGAACGGCATCCCGTATCGTTCGACGAACGACACGAGGTCCTTCACCGGGTAGTTCTGGAAGACATGGAGCCAGATGAGCGTGCGGATGAGGCCGGCGCGCGCGGGATCGCCCGCGCCGCCGTGCGTGTGGACGATGAACTTCGCCGGGGGCAGGGGGACGCCCGCGTGGTTGTCGTCCGTCACGAGCAGGGGCGTTTCCGAGTTGCGGAACGTGAAATGCCACGCGCCAACGGGGCGGAATCCCGCCAGCGAGCCGCCCGCGCTCCAGACGATCTCGGCGGCGGACAGCGGCGCGATCACGGCGTCCATCAGGTGGTCGACGAGTTCGTGGAAGGACGCGAGCCCGGCTTCGCCGCCAGATCCCTTCAGCGCGGCTTCAAATGCCTGCGCGGCTTCCTTCGAGGCCGGACGTTCGTCGCCGGGATCGACGCTCCAGTCGAGGCCGGTCAGCGCGCTTTTCCGCACCTGCATCGCCAGGATGACTTCCCAGTTGCGTTCCTGGATCTCGCGGGCGGCGATGGCGAGTTCCGCGATGTCGCCCTCGTTCGCGGCCTCCAGGATGCGCGAGACGTTCGCGGGCGTGTATTCGGAGGTCTGGAGCCAGCGGGCGCGGTCTCCGGGTTCGGAGGCGATCCAGCGGCCCGGAACGGGCATGCCGCCGTTTCCCGCGGCGGTTCGGTCGGAGTGTTTCATTTTCATGATCGGATTCCTTATCGTTTTTAAGTTGAAGTGACGGGTTTACGGTTTGATTCCCAGGATCGAGGACAGGCGGTCGGCGACCTCGGCGCCGTCCACGCGGGACCATTCGTCCCGGCGCCGGTCGAGCAGTTCGTTGTACTGCATCCGGGCGCGTTCGAGCGCCTCGCGCAGGCGCACGTTTTCCTCGGACAGTGCGGCGACGCGTTTCCGCAGGACGGTGTTCTGGCCGTCCGAGACGGACTTCGACAGCGTGACGGCCGAGCGCACGAGCCGTTCGATCGTCTTCGGGTCGTCGGTCGTGGCGTCGGTGCATTCGCGGACGAGCTTCAGCAGGTCGATCTTGAGTTCCTCCGCGATGGCGCTCGTCGCCTCGCAGTCGCGGAGCAGCGCGGCGGACAGCCGGACCTCCTCGTACGCCAGATGCACCTTTTCCCGTTCCTCCGCGATGGTCTTGAACTCGCGCGTGCTCCTGAAGCGCGTGACGGCCGCCGCCGTCAAGGTCAGGCCGAGCGAGCTCAGCGTTCCCGCGACTTCGGGATTGGCGAGCACGGCCTGGCTGGTCGCGCCTTCCAGCAGCAGGCATGCGATCCGGTAACGGAGCCGGAACGGGAGGCGTCCGAACTGGGAAGGCTGTTTCGATTTCTTGTTCTTTCGGGGCAAGCCCATGGTCCCTCCTTGTTTTTGAGCTGGTCTCTTAAAAAAGGGGCCGAACCGGAAAAAACGGACGCAGCGGAATCATAAATGTATTATGAACAAAATGTTATATATGACAATCTTCATCTTTCTTTTCTTGGCGCGGACAAAAAAAAACGGGCGGACCTGCGCGGTCCGTCCGGACGGGATTGCCTGAATGTGCCGGGAATTACTTTTTGTATTCCTTGGCGAAGACGAGGCTGGTGACTTTGTCCTTCGCCTTGTCGTAGTAGAAGACGAGGGTGCCGGAGACGTTCTGTCCCTTCCAGTTGAAGGTATAGGGAAGAACGGTCTGGCCTTCGTTGTCCTTCGCGAGCTTGACACGGGAATAGACGTAGGGGAGGCTGTCGGAGGAAACGGCGTTCTCGAACGTTTCGGCCTTGGCGATGGCTTCCTTCAGGGCGGAAGCGGCCTGGTCGCGTGCTTCCTGAAGCTCGCTGCGGTCATCGTCGTCGGCCTTCTTCAGGTCGGCCTCTGCCTTGTTGAACGCTTTTTCGGCGTTTTTCACGGCTGCCTGCGCAGCCTCGATCTCGTCGGCGTCGGCGATCTGCTGCGGCTTGGTCTTGCCGGTGAAGATGTTCGTGAACGCGGCGGAGTTCACGCCCTTGTCCTCGGCTGCGTGGCCGTACTGCTCGGTGAGGGCGTCTTTGAAGCGGAGGAAGTCCTGCCTGGAGCAGTCCTTCATCATGTAGACGACCTTGGAGAGGCTGTTGGAAACGTAAACGAGGTCGATGGTGTCGGGCTCGCCGGCGATGCCGACGTCCAGCCCTTCGGGCGGGAAGGTGATGACGTCGCGCCCGAGCGCAGGCTCGATGTGCGGGAATTCGGGTTCATGCCAGAGTGCGTAGCGGGTGTCGGCGATGGTGAATCCCCAGCAGGCCTTTTTGTAGCCGCAGTCGGCGTCGATGCCGGCGTAGTTTTCGTTCGCGTCCTTCTGCTGGTTCTCCGCCTTGGCGATGACGGCCTCGTATTTCGCCTGGGATTCTTCGTTGTCTTCGAGCTTGATGGCGTCGTTGACCGGGATGACCGCGGCGGTCTGTGCCGCAGACGTCTTTTCGGCGTCAGCATTCGTGGCGGGCGCGGCGCTCCGGCCATTGTCTTCGGGGAAATCGTCGAAACCGTCGTCGTCGATCTTGGTCTGGGCGGTCGTTTTCGGCTTCGGCTGTCTGGCTTTTTCCTTCACGACGCGGTCGATGTAGTTATTCGAGATCTCCTGCGCTGTGGACCATGTTCCTGCCAGCGGATCGTAGATGTAGCCGGCGGTCTCGTTGCGCTTGAAGATCTCGCCTTTGAGCTTGTCGGCCGTGGACAGGATCTTGTCGGCCTTTTCACGCGCCAGGCGCTGGAGGTTTTTCTCGACGTACTGTGCGCGCATGTATTTGTTCTTCTGGGGGTCGAACTTTGCGCGGGTCTCGTCGTTGAGGTCGATGAGGTTGATGATCTTGTCCTCGACCGTGATGGATTTCTCCGTGACGCGGTAGAGCGTGCCCTTGACGGAGAAGTGCTTCGGCCCCATGTTGTAGTTCACGACGACTTTGTCGCCGATCTTGTAGAGCGGGATCTCGTCCGCGGCACGGGCTTCCATGATGCTCTGATACTTCTTGTCGTCGGAGCCGTAATCCTGTTCGACGATCTTCCTGGCCTGGTCGTTCAACGCCTGAAGGTCCGCATTTTCGAGGGGGACGGACGGCACGAGCGGCATGTTTTTCTCAATGTCCGCGTTGATGGAACGGACGATGCCCGGATCGGTGAGGTCCTCGGAGGACGCGTAGCCGTCGATCGTGGTCTTGATGAGGCCGGTGCGGTGGTTCGACAGCTGGTATTTCGCCGCTTCGAGCGCCGCCTTGTCGCTCCTGGCGGTATTCGTTTTTGTCGCGGAATTCGCCTTGTCGGTCGCCGCCGCGGGGGTGGCCGTTCCGGCCGGATTGACTCTGCCCGGCGCGCCTGCCTGCTGGAATCCGGGACCGCGCCCCATTCCCTGCGGCATCCCCTGCGGGAAATTGCCCTGCGGCATTCCCTGCGGCATCCCCTGCGGGAAATTGCCCTGGGCGGCCACGGGGACGGACAACAGCACGCAGCCTGCGGCGAGCATGCTTCCAAAAACCCATGTTGTGTTCTTCATCGTCGTTATTCCTTATATGCGGTTCATGGATCGTACGGATAATGCGTTTCCCGGTCGAAATTCCGAAAAAACACGGGAAACATTCATACTTTAACTTGATTCTTGCGAGTTTTCAAGCTATAATAGAAAAGTTTTGACATTTTTTTTAAAAAAAAGCCAGTTTCCGCCCCTTTTTGCCTTTTCAACCCGATATAGGAACCGCCGCCGTGAGTGGTAAAACTTGTTTCGTCGCGACCCTGACGCCAGACCAGATGAACGCCCTTCGGGCCAACCTTGAAACGATTTCCGCGTGGGAGTTCTCCGACGGGCCGTACATGCTCTTCAAGGCCGCGCGGGAAAAAACGCAGGTGGCGGCGTACCGGTCCGGCAAGCTGGTCGTGCAGGGTGCCGGCACGCGGGATTTCGTCGAATTCGTGCTGGAACCGCTGATCGGGCTGACACAGGACGAATCGGAACCGCCGCCGCTGCTGGAGTTCAGGGATCCGCACGCGGGCATCGACGAGAGCGGCAAGGGGGATTTCTTCGGCCCGCTGGTCGTGGTGTGCGTGTTCGTGGCGGACCGGGAGACCGCTGACGCGCTTGCGAAGGCGGGCGTGCGGGACTCCAAGGCGATCAAGGACGATTCGAAGATCGCGGCGCTCGCGGAACAGGTCAAGACCGCGGTCCGCGGCAAGTTCGGCGTCGTGGTCATCGGCCCGGAGGCGTACAACCGTACCTACGAATCCATCGGCAACCTCAACCGGTTCCTCGCCTGGGGACATGCCCGCGCGCTTGAGAATATGCTCAAATTCGCGCCCGAATGCCGCCACGTGATCTCCGACCAGTTCGGCGACAAGCGCCTCGTGGAAAATGCCCTGCTCAAAAACGGGCGCGCAGTCCGGCTGGAACAGTTCCCGCGCGGCGAACGCGACGTCGCCGTGGCGGCGGCATCCATCCTGGCGCGTGCCGAGTTCGTGCGGCGTCTGGCGAAGCTCGAGGAGGAAGCCGGATGCCCTCTGCCGAAGGGCGCCGGGACGCAGGTCGACAGGACAGCGAAGCAGCTCTTCCTGTCCGGAGGCGAACCTCTCCTGCGGAAGTTCGCGAAGATGCACTTCCGAACGGCGCGGAAGGCGATGGGGCTGCCGCTGGACGACTGATCCGTCCGAACGAACTACATACGGCTAAACTGGGATCTGTCAAAAGGTATCGCATAGCTTATACGCGCATACACACGCAAGTTTCAGTAAAAACGGTACCTTTTACTGAAACTTGAAGATAATCCGAACAACCTTGTCCTTGGTTGCTCCTTCCTCACCATTCATCCTCGCCGTTCATCCTCGCCGTTCATTCTCACCGTTCTTCTTTCATCTCAGCTTTGCATCGGCGGATTTCATGATATGGACGAGGCAGCCGGTCCGAGCCGGCTGTCCTGCAAAAAAAAGAATCGGGCGCAAACCGTTTTTTTCTCGAAAAAAGGATTGCTTTTTACTCTCTGCGGTGCTATATTGATATGATAGATTTCTTTCAACCCTAATCATAGGAAAGGATAACCGTATGGTCAACTACAAAGATCTCGGACTGGTCAACACCCGCGACATGTTCAAAAAGGCGATGGCCGGCCACTATGCGATCCCCGCATTCAACTTCAACAACATGGAACAGCTTCAGGCGATCATCGCCGCCTGCTCCGAAGAAGAATCCCCCGTGATCCTTCAGGTCTCCAAGGGCGCGCGCAACTACGCCAACCAGACCCTGCTCCGCTACCTCGCGCAGGGCGCTGTCGAATACGCCCGCGAGATCGGCGGCGGCAAGGTGATCCCGATCGCCCTCCACCTCGACCACGGCGATTCCTTCGAA
>JBGUKB010000142.1:0-4307 GCA_045114235.1 Victivallales bacterium | reverse complement strand
GTGTTCCGCAACTTCGGCTGCCCGAACCCGGAAGGCTACCGCAAGGCGCTGCGCCTGATGAAGGTCGCCGAGCTCGCCGGACTCCCGATCGTGACGCTGATCGACACTCCCGGCGCATATCCCGGCGTCGGCGCGGAGGAGCGCCACATCGGCGAGGCCATCGCGGTCAACCTGCGCGAGATGTTCGGCCTGAAAGTGCCCGTGATCTCGTTCGTGATCGGCGAGGGCGGCAGCGGCGGCGCGCTCGGGCTCGGCGTGGCGAACAAGGTCTTCCTGCTCGAAAACTCCTATTACTCCATCATCACGCCCGAAGGCTGCGCGGCGATCCTCTGGAAGGACCGCGCGTACTCCGAACAGGCCGCGGCCGCGCTGAAGCTCACAGCGGACGAGCTGCTGAAGCTCGGGCTCATCGACGGCGTGATCCCGGAGCCGGTCGGCGGCGCGCACCACAACTACGACAAGGCGGCGGCCTACCTCAAGCTCGAGATCGTCAAACAGCTCGACGAGTTGTCCGATATGTCCTCCGACGAGCTGGTCGAACAGCGCTACCATCATTTCCGCGACGTGAAATACTTCGGGGAGGCAAAAGCCTGACATGGCGGCGCAGTCGCCATGCCCCGGCGCGCTGATCCGCCCGGCCCGAGTCGAGGACGCGCCCGCGATCTATGCCCTGCTGGCGACGTTCTCCGTCGAGGGCAAGCTCCTGCCGCGTTCCGTGGCGGACATCCAGGCACGCATCGCGAACTTCCTCGTGGCCGAGCTGAACGGTTCGGTCGCGGCATGCGGCGCGCTCCGCGACTTCGGAAACAACCTCAACGAGATCCGTTCCCTGGCAGTGCGCCGCGATCTGGCGGGGCAGGGGATCGGGTCGCGCCTCGTGAAGGCGCTGCTCGCGAAAGCCATGGAACGCACCGGCAGCGGGCAGGGGCACGTTTTCGCGCTCACGTACCGGGTCGCGTTCTTCCAGCATCTCGGATTCCGCATTATCGACAAATACACGTTCCCGCCGAAGATATGGAGCGACTGCTGCGTCTGCCCGAAAAAGGACCACTGCGACGAGACAGCCGTCGTGATCGACGTCCCCGTTCCCGATGAACTCCTAAAAGAAGATTGAACCGCCATGCCCGCGAGACGCATCAAAAAGCACTACGACAACCGCCCGATCGGACTCTTCGATTCCGGCCTCGGCGGGCTCACCGTTGTCCGCGCCGTCCGCGAGGCGCTCCCCGGAGAGGACGTGATCTACCTCGGCGACACCGCCCGCGTGCCGTACGGGAACCGTTCGCCGGAGACGGTCGAGCTGTTCGCGCGGCAGGACCTGGCGTTCCTGGAGAAATTCGGCATCAAGGCGGCGGTCGCGGCGTGCAACACCGTGTCCGCGCTTGCCCTGCCGAACATCCTGCCCGAAAAACGCAGTTTCCCGCTCGGCGGCGTGATCCTGGCGGGCGTGGAGGCCGTGCTCGCGACCGGACGGCGCAAAGTCGCCGTGCTCGGCACCCGCGGGACCATCGCCAGCGGCGCGTACGAACACGCCCTGCTTGCCGCCGATCCGCGCCTGATCGTGCGGAGCATCGCATGTCCGCTCTTCGTGCCCGTGATCGAGGAAGGCGTGACCAACGGCGCGATCGTGCGCGAGATATTCGACCTCTATCTGGCGCAGCTGCTCCGCGATCCGCCGGAAGTCGTCCTGCTCGGCTGCACTCATTATCCGCTGTTCCGCCCGGCGCTCACCCAGTATCTTCCGAAAGGCACGCTGATCCTGGACAGCGCGGCGGCCGCGGCGGACTACCTGAGCCGCCTGCTCAGAAAAAAAGGATTATGCGCGGAACCGGGTCGCAACGGCGGCGCGCAGTATTACGTGACCGACCGGACGCCCGGATTCGAACGGCTCGCGCGGCGTTTTCTGGATGCCGGGGACGGCGAGGTCATCGACATCCACCTGGCGGACGTCGTCGGCTGACCCGGACTATTTTTCAATCCTGCACTGCCTCTGTTTCGGATTCGTCCGCCGGGGATATTCTCCTGTGCAGTTTCCAGACGATGACGCCGTTTTTCTGCCCCGCGATCTCGGCGTCCGCGAATTCCATCACCGCCCGGATCTCAGGAGGCGCCATCCGGTTCGTGCCCGTGATGAAGTAGAACGGTATGTTCTCGTTTCTCTTCATGAGCTCCTCGAAGAACGCGGGATCGTCGGACAGCGCATAGGGGAACGGCGGATAGCATCCGGGCTGGGAGAGCAGGCCGGGCGCGAGGTTGTCGAACGCATCGCGCGGCGGCGGATCGCAGTCTTTCACCTTCTGCGGCGCGACGATCTTATCGGCATATTCGTGGATGCGGTTGACCGGGATGATCTTCCGGTCGGTGCCGTGCTGGAAGAACTTGTCGGCGACGGCGGGATTGAACATGGACAGCAGAACGGCGTTTCCCGGCAGGACCGAGCTGAGATATTCCAGCTTCGCCCGGTCGTCAGGGATCCTCCGCAGAGCCTTGTGATAATCGTTCAGGTTGCGCATCGCGACGAGCTGCAGGATGACCGCCGCCCCGGCGAGGATCCAGCATGCCGTCTGGCGTTTCTTCAGGGCCATGCGGAGCAGAAGTGCGGCGGCGGACGCGGCGGGCGGCAGGACCATGACCAGGATCGGCAGATACATGCGTTTGTCATAGAAGAAATAAACGATGTATAAGACGAAGATGATCGCGCTCTGGAGCAGGGCGAACGCCATGGACGCCTCCCAGGCGGTCCAGTTCGGCAGGCTCCACAATTTTTCCCCTCGGGCTTTGCGCGAGGCGCAGAACCATGCGGCGCAGGCCGCCAGAAGCGCCATCGTCAGCCAGAAGCCTTTCTCCCGGACCAGGCGCGGCAGATACTCCGCGGTATAGCGGAGATTGAACGTCAGCGGCATGAAATCGTACGGGACGGGGCACCAGTAGTGATAGCCCGTGCGGAACGGCGACCCGAAGACGGCCCAGTTGAAGATGTTGGACGCCAGCAGCACCAGCGCGATCGGGAGCGCGGCGAGAATCCACAGCAGGAAACGGCGTTTCCATGCCTTCTCGCGCGAAAAGACAAGAATGTACGGCAGCAGAAGCATCGGGTAGGCGGAGGACCGCACCGAGCCGCCGAGCGCGATCAGGACGGAACACCAGAGAAGCGACGGGACGTCGACGCCGGGCCGGACCGCCAGACGGGTCCAGAGGATCATCGCCCATACGCAGAACAGCAGATACGGGACCTCGGTCATCGCATATCCGGTCAGCGCGATGAAGAACGAGCTGAGCAGAAGCACGGGAAACGTCAGAAGTCCGGCCAGTCCGCCGAGCGCTTCATCCCGTGCGCCGGCGGGACCGGGACGCACCGTGGTCTGCCGGCACGACAGGAACATCACGGCGGCGAGTCCGGCAACCGCAAGCCAGGATCCGTAGACCGCGCCGTAAACGTCGCCGGTGAGCGCCTGAAACGGCGCGAGAAAGAGCAGGGGGAACCACGGCAGATAGCGCGACGGATGCAGGACGCCGTTCAGATAGAAGCCATATTTGCCTTCCCTCAGGAAATTGTCGGCGCAGAACGCGTTTTCGAGCGCATCGGGGATCACAAGCCAGCACGTACCGAATCTTGCCGGAACGAAAAGTCCGAAAATGTCCAGGACGAGCGCCAGAACGGCAAGGATGAAAACGGCGCGTTGGATCGTTCGGCTCATGTTGTTGATGTTCAGTTGTTTTGTTAATTTACGTGTTCGGATCGCGGGCGTTTCCGCTGCGGATCATGGCTTCCAATATACCACATCGGGAAACAAAAATCAAATATTCTTCCGTTTTTTTCGCGCGACGATACAATAAAACGCCATGATCCTTCGTTAAATATCTTGAAATGATCCAAAATTGTACCCTAACGCCCAAATTATGGAGATCAAGATGAAACGTTCATCCTCTTCCAACCCTCAAAAAAACAGTCCTCTGTTCAATCTTGCGTTCATTGTCGTTCTGATCCTCACTGCTCTTCCTTTCGTTCTTTTCGCCTTGCTTCAGTTCGCTCCGCCGTCGTTCGGTTCCTCGAAGACCGTGACGGTGGCCGACACCACCCCGAAACGCCTGAGTGCGGCGGAACGCCGTGCGGCGCGTGAAGAAGCCCGCAAGGCGAGCGAGGCGACGACGGTCCCGGCTAGATCCGCGGGTCCTGTTATGACGACCACGACGGTCACGATGGGACCCGGCATGGGTCCCGGTATGGAATTCGGCCCCGGCGGTTTCGGTCCCGGTATGGACTTCGGCGGCCCCGGCGGTTTCGGCGGCATGGACTTCGGCGGCCC
>JBGUKB010000141.1:0-7668 GCA_045114235.1 Victivallales bacterium | reverse complement strand
CGAGGTCGAGAACTACTGCACGGGACTGGAACGCAACCTGATCCTGCTGCAAAAGGAAATCAACGAGATGCTGCTTCAGATACGCGAGCTCAATTCGGAAGCGGCGAAGTTCAACGTCGAGCGCGCGAACCTGGCAAACGAGATCGGGGCGCTCCGCTGGCAGGTCGAATACGACAAGAAGCTCATGCACGACATCCGCACGTCCCGCGCCTGGGGCATCGCGCGCCTTTTCCACTTCCTCTACGGATACCTGACGCTCAACCGCGAGATCATCAAGGAATCCAAGTCCTACGTCGACGACATCACGGTCGCGCAGGGCGGCTCCGCCTCGAAGCTCACCATGTTCGTCTACTACTTGCTGAACGGCGCGGCGAAGACGGCGAAACGGTTCGGCAGCCCCGAAGACCGCGTCATGTCGACGGGCGACTCCCTGCTGGACCAGGTCACCTACCAGTCCTGCTACCAGGACGACGAACCGTTCCGGCAGATCCCGCAGGACGTCAAGGTAATCTCGTTCTACCTTCCCCAGTTCCACACCTTCCCCGAAAACGACGAATGGTGGGGGAAAGGCTTCACCGAATGGACCAACACGAAGAAGGCGAAGCCCCGTTTCCCAATCCACTACCAGCCCCGTACGCCGCACAAGGACATCGGCTACTACGACCTGTCCGACGTCGAGACGATCAAGAAGCAGGTCGCGCTCGCCAAGGCGCACGGCATTTCCGCGTTCTGCCTCTACTACTACTGGTTCGACGGCAAGAAGCTCATGGAAAAGCCGCTCGAGCTCATCATGGCGCATCCCGAGATCAAGTTCAATTTCTGCCTCTGCTGGGCGAACGAGAACTGGACTCGCACGTGGGACGGACAGAAGGATTCGGTCCTGATCCAGCAGAACTACTCCGACGAGAACGACGTCAACTTCATCAAGGACATCAAGCGCTACATCATGGATCCGCGCTACCTGCGCTGCCAGGGCAAGCCCGTGATCCTGGTCTACCACGCGAAGATCCTGCCGAACTCCAACAAGACGTTCGCCACATGGCGCAACTGGTGCCGGAAGAACGGCGTCGGCGAGATCCAGATCTGGTCCTGCCGCACGTTCATCAAGAGCAGGGAGTTCAAGATATTCGACGAGGTCGACCGCGAAGTCGAGTTCCCGCCGCACATGGTCTCCAACCTCGAAATGTTCCCGCCGTCCAGGTTCCACGCGTTCAAGGAAGACGGATTCTACTACAACTACCAGAAGATCATTTCCGACCTTTACCACAAGAAGACGTTCGCCGACGACTCCCCGTATCCGTTCTACCGCTGCGCCATGCTCGGCTGGGACAACTCCTGCCGCCGCGAGACCGGGTATTCCGTCTGGCAGTATTTCTCCCTCAGCTCCTACCACTACTGGCTCAGGAACATTCTGGAATACACCAGAAAGAACTTCGTCGAGAAGGAACGCTTCATCTTCATCAACGCCTGGAACGAATGGGCGGAGGGCACCTACCTGGAACCGGACGAATGCTACGGATATGCCAGCATCAATACGACCACCCGCGCGCTCTGCGATCTCCCGCCGCTCCCGGAATACGAAGTCCTCGCCCCTGCCCGGTCCGCCGGCACGCAGCCGGGGAAAGTCCTCCTTCACGTTCATGTCTTCTACCCCGACCTCATGGACGAGATCGTTCACTATCTGAAGCAGATCCCGTTCAAATTCGACTGCGTCGTCACGACGGACAGCCGCCGCAAGCGCACCGCGATCATGGCGAAACTGGAGGAAAGCCCGGTCGCGAACTGCGAAAACATGACGGTCACCGTCACGCGCAACGTCGGACGCGACGTCGCTCCGTTCTTCGCCGCCTGCTCCGATCTGATCGGGCAGTATGACTTCGTCGGGCATTTCCACACCAAGAAATCCATGACGGTCAACTGGGGCAACGAATGGCGCCGCTATCTCCTGGACCAGCTGCTCGGCTCCCCGGAAACCGTCTCCGCCATCTTCCGGCGCTTCGACCGCGACCGCCATATCGGGCTCTACTTCCCCTCCCCGATCCCGACCATGCGAGACTACATGAACTGGGAAAAGAACCTCGACCGCTGCGTGGAGCTCCTCAACGCCATGGGGCTGCCCTCCGCGCTCCCGCCGAAACCGGACTTCCCGGTCGGCCAGATGTTCTGGGCGCGCGTCAAAGCCATCGCCCCGCTCTTCCAGGAGGGAATCGTCCGCCAGAGCGAATTCGAGGAGGAGAATTACCAGATCTCCGACACGCTGGCGCATGCGGTCGAACGCATCTGGAAATACGTCGTGCAGGGCGCCGGGTTCACCACGCTTTCCGCCATCGTGCCTCCGCCCGAAACGCATATCGAACCGGACGAGGAAAAGGAATACGTGAAGCGCCTCGCGGTCTTCGTCCACTACGCGGCGGACCAGAAGGTCTCCAACGCGGACCTGTATCTGCTCAACGAGCTGAAGAAGACCTCCGACATCGTGTTCGTGAGCAACAGCGGCCTGGTCCAGGACAGCATGAAAAAGGTCTCCCGGATCGCGCTCAAGGTCATCACGCGCGAGAACGCCGGCTACGATTTCGGCGCATGGCGCGACGCGCTCGAGGAAACCCGGCTCACCGGATACGACGAGCTGGTCCTGCTGAACAACAGCGTATACGGCCCGATGTATTCCTTCCAGGAAATCTTCGCCCGCATGAGCTCGAATCCCGCCGATTTCTGGGGCATGACCGAATTCCCCGAGACCGACAACCCCCGCCGCGAGGAGGCGAAATGGCTCCCGAACGGCGTCATCCCGCGCCACATCCAGAGCTATTTCCTCGTCTTCCGCCAGCAGGTCTTCACTTCGGAGGCGTTCAAAAAGTTCTGGAGGAACGTCAAGGACGAGACTTCCCTGCCCGCCGTCGTCGCCAATTACGAGACGCGCCTCAGCAACATTCTGGAAAAGGCCGGGTTCAAATCCGACGTCTATCTCCGCGCGTCCTCGCGGCTTCAGGAAGTCGACAAGATCACGCCGGAGTTCAATGCGATCTACTGCAGGCCGCAGGACTTCCTCGTCCTCGGGTTCCCGTTCCTGAAGAAGAACATTTGCTACTACCTGCGGCAGCCTGAGATCAACGAGACGGTCCACCTGATCTCGCGTTTGTACAAGTATCCAACCAATTACATCAAAATAACAGCCAAAACGAGGTAAAAAATGAGCGACATCGAACATGACGCAAAGCGTGACGCCGTACGCAGACGGATCTTCATGAAGAACGTTCCCGACTATGCGGAACTCAAGGGGCTTGAAATCGGCGCACTGTGCTCCCCGCTTCTCACGAAGGAAGAGTCCGACGTCAAGTATTACGACATCTTCCCGAAGGAGACGCTGATCGAGCACTTCCAGGAGTTCTATCCCGGCAGGACCTTCGTCGACGTCGACTTCGTCGCCAAGACGCGCTCCCTTTCCGAAGTCCTCGGAAACAACAAGTTCGACTACTTTATCGCGAACCACGTCATCGAGCACATCCCGGACTTCATCGGTTTCTTCAAGGCCGTCTATGAAAGCCTCAACGACGGCGGAAAATTCTTCCTCGCCGTCCCCGACCGCCGCTTCACGTTCGACGTCGACCGCCCCGACACCTCCGCGGGTCATCTGGTCGTCGACTATGAGAACAACGGCAGTGTGGACGCCGCGGAACACATCCTCGACGCACTGATCTACCATCAGGACAGGATGAGACTGAACATCTACTGGAGCGACATCGAGGGCCAGCGCTACAACTTCGTCCATCACCACCACGTCTTCTGCTACGAGACCTTCCTGAACAGGATCATCAAACCGCTGATCCGCATGCGGTACTTCCCCTTCTCCGTCCTCGACTGCCACTACGAGGAAGACCTCGACAACGAATTCGACCTCGTCCTCGAAAAATGCACCGACTGGGATAACATCCATATCCTCGGAGAAAAGATCCCCGTTCAGCCGCCGCAGGATGAATCCAGCGTGAACATCTACGATTTCAGGCTTCAGATGTCCCAGATCACGAAATCCGGCTGGTTCGATCCCGTCTGGTATCTCACCACGTATCCCACGGTCCGCATCAGCGGCCTGAACCCCCTCAAGCACTACTATTTCTGGGGCGCCTACCACGGATTCAACCCCTCCGAACGCTTCGACTCCAAGTATTACCTGGACACCAACCCCGACGTTCGCCAGGCCGGCCTGAACCCGCTCTGGCATTACCTCCACAACGGCGCCCAGGAAGGCCGTCTGCCCCTGCCCCCGAAGCCGTTCTCCCCTGCCCAGGCGTTCGATCCGACATCCTCCGTCGGCAAAGAAGATGAAAAGCAGGAGGAAGAGGGCATGGACCTCGGCGCCGGTGTGAATCACATCGCCCCCGCCGCGGAAGCTCCCGCCGCCCCCGCAGCGGAAGCCCCTGCCGAGTCCGCAGCGGAAGCCCCTGCCGCCCCCGCGGCGGAAGCTCCCGCCGAAGCGCAGACGCCGGAAGACAATTCCACTCCCAAGGAATAACGCCGATCCCTCATGAGCAAGGCGCAGGTCAGCGTTCTCCTCTCCGTTCACGGAGACTCCATATTCCTGAAGGACTTTCTGGATTCGCTCGCGAACCAGTCCTTCAGGGATTTTCTACTGGTCTGCCGGTTCGACGGGAAGGCGTCTCCCTCGACCCTGTCGCTCGTTTCCCGGTTCCCGTCCGCCGTCGTGCTCCCGGACCAGACGCATTACAACGTCGTCACCTCGTACCGGCGCCTCCTGGACGCCGCGGCGGATACGGACACCCCGTATTTCATGTTCGCCGACCAGGACGACGTCTGGCATCCCGACAAGATCGCCCGGAGCCTTCAGGCGGTCAGGGAGGCCGAAGCCGCCCGCCCGGCGGGGACTCCGGTCCTGGTGCATTCCGACCTGCGCGTCGTGGACGAGCACCTGAAAATGATCGCGCCGTCCATGATCCGCTACCAGAGCCTGAATCCTGCCCGGATCTCGCTCGCGGACCTCATGGTCCAGAACAACGCCACCGGATGCACGATGATGTTCAACCGTGCGCTCGCCCGGCTCACGCAGATACCTGAGGCGGCGATCTGCCACGACTGGTATCTGGCGCTCGTCGCGGCGGCGTTCGGCGTCATCGTCTTTCTCCCGGAAAGCCTCGTCGACTACCGCCAGCATCGGGACAACGTCTACGGCGCGGTCCCCCGCAAGGGGCTGCTCAGGCATTTCCTCCAGAGGCAGCATCTGCATCAGAGGATTCAGCTGACGCAGCGCCAGGCGGAGGCGTTCCTGGACCATTTCCGCGCGGCTCTTTCTCCCGACCAGGTCCGGCTTCTGGAAGACTGGTCCGGCTGTCTGGCCGAGTCCTCCTATTTCAAACGGCTCGCCGCGGTCCTGGAGCACGGGTTCAGGAAAAACGACTGGCTCCGCACCCTCGGGCTCTGGTGGGCGGCATGAAGACCGCGGTCGTCGTCCCCACGCTCAACGCCGTGAAACGCGGCTTCTGGTACGAACTGCTTCGCGCCATCGCGGAACAGCGCCTCAAGATCGACCTGAAACTTGTCGTCGACAGCGAATCCTCCGACCAGACGGTCGACCTCGCCTCCGCGCTCGGATGGAAATGCCTCAGGCATCATCGCCGGGATTTCAACCACGGCGGGACCCGCGCCCGAATCGTCCGCTACCTCGCTTCGAAGGGTTTCGACACGGTCATTTTCCTCTCCCAGGACGTCGTGCTGTCGGAACCCGACACGCTCAAAAAGCTTACCGACTATCTTTGGAGCCACCCGGAGATCTCCGGCTGCTGCGGCAAACAGATCAGCCTCCACGAAAAGACCCTCAACGCGTGGCAGCGGGAACGCTGCTACCCGAACGTTTCACGGGTCAGGACGGCAGCGGACATCCCGCGCGACGGCATGATGGCGGCGTTTTTCTCCAACGCCTTCGCCGCCTGGAAGGTTCAGGACCTGATCCGGTTCGGGAACTTCCCCGAGACCGATTTCGGCGAGGACATGCTCCTCGCCTCGCGCATCCTCGAAAACGGCGGCGCGACCGGCTATTGCGCCGAGGCGATCGCCATCCACGAACACTCCAACGCTCCGTTCGAGCTTTTCCGGCGCGGATGGCAGATCGGCAGTTTTCACCGCCTCAATCCCGACCTACTGAAGAGATTCAAGAATTCCTCCGTCAGGATCGCCCGGAAAAACATCCCCGCCGCCATCGTCGTCCCCCTCGCCGTCAAAGCCGCGGGGTATTGTGCGGCGAGATTCCGCGACCTCGTGATCCCCGCCGTTCTGTTCTTCCTGCTCTGGCTTCTGCTCCTCCCCTGCATCCTCCTCGAAGACTATCCGCTTCCCGACGTCGCAATGCGCTATGCCCCGATGGCGGAGGCTTTCGCACGGGGCGACTGGCTTTTCGCCTTCCATCCGCGCATCACGCCGCTTCTCCCCGTTTCCGCCGGCATCATCGCCGCCGTCCTGCGCTGCGGCGGCTTTCTCGCCTGCAAGCTCGCCGCTTCGCTTTTCCTCTCGCTTTCCATTTTCCCGCTCTACGCAGGGACGCGCCGTTTTTTCGGCCGTCCGATCGCGGCCTGCGCCTCGTTCCTCTTCATCGTCTGTCCGTATCTCCTGCGGTTCGGGTACTACGGCAGCCGCGAATCCTGCACGATCTTCGGGATCCTTCTCTGCTTTTATGCGGCGGTGCGCCTCTCGGAGACGCCGCGCAAGTTCGCTCCGTGGGCATGGTTTTCCCTGGGGGAAACGGTCATTCTCCTGAGCCGCGGGGATATGGCCCTGTTTGCCGCGTTTTTGTTTGCCGGACTCTTTGTTTGGGACTTCATCCGGTTCCGCATCCCGTTCCGGAGCATCCTGGCCGGCTTTGCCGTCCTGCTTCTCCTTGCTCCCCTGCTCTGCTGCAACAGGCGCTTGACCGGCTATCCGGTACTGGACACCCGCCATGCGGCGGTTTTCAATCTTGTTTCCAAAAGAATCCCGCCTCTGAAACATCTTGTGTATTCCGATCCCGTTATGCCGGTCGATCTTGTCATGTCGACCGTGGAGACCGCCCCCGAGGGGATTGCCGGGCAAGCGGAAACGGACGCTCCGCAGCCTGCGTCGGCGCCGGCTGAACAGCCCAAGCCGCGCACGGAAGTGTTCCATGAATTCCTGCATACGATCTGGGGCGGCATTTTCCCGTTCTTCCTCTTTTTCGCAGTGATCGGGATCGCCGGACGCATCCGCCGCCGCCAATGGACCGGATTCGACACGCTCCTGATCCTGACATTCCTTGTTTTTGAGCTCCTCGCGGCATTTCAGGTGTGTCTCTTCTACGGCCTGCTCGCGACGTCCAGACGCTATCTTTTCATCGGCATCCCGCTTTACCTGCCGTTCGCCGCGCTCGGATTCCGAGATTTCTGGCGCATCCTCTGGAATCTCAAGTTCGGGAAATCCGTCGCCGTATTCCTCGCCGTCCTTCTCTGCGCGGCATTCTTCTACAAGCTTTATTCCCCCATTTTCACGGAACTTGCCCACGATTCCGTAAAGGGCATGGAACGCGACCTCCAGCTTGCCGCGGCGGAATGGATCCGGTCCGACTGGAGCGCGCTCCCGGCATCGCAGGAGCCGCCCCTGCGCGTTTTGAAGTGCGACCAGTACCAGTCCGGCAAACGCCCGCTCGTCGAT